>JAEWQX010000105.1 GCA_023399035.1 Bacillota bacterium
TTATCTATAATAAATTCTTAGCTTTCATCTCTTTCTTTAATACTTCAAGATTACATTCTTCCATAGGGAATAGAGGCATTCTTAAATGTCCTACATTATATCCCATAAGTCCTAAAGCTGTCTTAACTGGAATAGGATTTACTTCTATAAATAAAGCATTTATAAGATTTAAGTATTCTATTTGAAGCTTTGCACTTTCTTCTGTTTTTCCATCAAAGAATAACTGACATATATCATGTGCTTCTCTTGGTGCTACATTTGAAAGAACTGAAATTACTCCCTTTCCTCCAAGTGATAGTATTGGTACAATCTGATCATCATTTCCTGAGTAAATAGTTAATTCATCACCACATAAGGCCTTTATTTCAGCTATCTGTGAAAGATTTCCGCTTGCTTCCTTAACTGCTACTATGTTCTTATGCTTTGATAGTTCAAGACATGTTTTTGGTGATATATTTACTCCTGTTCTTGATGGTACATTATATAAAATTATTGGTAAATTCACCCTATCAGCTATATAATTATAGTGTTTAACTAGTCCTGACTGTGTAGTTTTATTATAGTATGGAGTAACTATTAATAGCCCATCTGCTCCTACTTCTTCTGCATATTTTGATAGTTCTACTGCATATAATGTATCATTTGAACCTGTCCCTGCTATTACTGGAATTCTCTTATTTACATATTCCACTGTGAACTTTATAGCTGCTCTATGTTCTTCATCGCTCATTGTAGCAGATTCCCCTGTAGTTCCTGCAATTACAATAGCATCTGTTCCGTTTTCTATATTAAAATCAATAAGCTTCTTAAGCTCCTCAAAATTGATTCCTTCTTCATTAAATGGCGTTACAATAGCAACTGCTGCTCCTGTAAAAATTACTTTCTTCATGATATAATCCTCCTTAATATTTTGCTTTCATCCCCAATATTTTTATTCAAAATATTATCATTTTGAATTGACATCATATTCCATTAACCTTAAAATAAATAATGTTTTCCTAATAAAAAGTAAACATGCACAACATTCTAAATAAGCATTAAATAGCATTATATAAATGTATATTATTATTTATTTTTAGCTTAATTTAAATCTCTATCAACTCTTAACTTAACTAAATATAATTATATCACATTAGATGAATACTATAAATTAGAATATATTTTTATCAATTAAATAATACTATTAAGGAAATAATTTCAATGTGATATTTACCTTAATTTACACATATATATTTTGAAAATTTATGAAAGAGAGGCTCATTATGTTATCTAAATTTCTAGTAAACAAATTTATAAAAAATCATGATGATCTGCAGAACGTAAAAGTACGTAATTCCTATGGATTTTTAGGCGGTATTATAGGTATATTTATAAACCTCATCCTATTCACAGTAAAACTTTCAGTTGGACTTCTAACTTCAAGTATTTCTATTACTGCAGATGCATTTAACAACTTATCTGATGCTGCATCTTCAATAGTTACAATACTTGGATTTAAACTTTCAAGTATGCCGGCAGACAAGGAGCATCCATTTGGTCATGGAAGAATAGAATATATTTCTGCATTAATAGTAGCATTCATGGTAATGCTTGTAGGTATTCAATTTATTAAATCATCATTTCAAAAAATAATTAATCCTGAAATTGTTGTTTTTGAATTAGTACCTTTCATATTGCTATTATTATCTATTCTTCTTAAAATATGGCTTTCAAGATTCAATAAGTATATAGGAAATACTATAAATTCATCAGCATTAAAGGCCGCTTCAGTAGATGCTTTAGGTGATGTATTTACTTCAAGCTGCGTTGCTATTTCATTCTTAGCTGCAAAATTCACATCACTTCCTATTGACGGATATATGGGTATGTGCGTTGCATTATTTATAGTGTACTCTGGCTTCAATCTTATACGAGAAACTTTGAATCCTCTTCTTGGTGAAGCTCCTGATCCTGAACTTGTAGATGCAATTAACAATAAGGTTATGTCTTATGAAAATATTTTAGGAACTCACGATCTTATAATCCATAACTATGGACCTGGCAGATGCATGTGTTCAATTCATGCTGAAATTCCAAGCGACATAAGCCTGGTAAAGATTCATGAAATTATAGATAATGCCGAAAGAGAAATATCAGAAGAGCTTAATATATATCTTGTCATACATATTGATCCTATATGTGTAATAGAGGGTGAAGTTAAAGAAGTATATGATAATATAATAGGATTCATATCTCAATTTGATTATATTGATTCCATCCATGATTTCAGAATAATCGGTGATGGCGATGTCAAAAATATAATTTTTGATGTGGTTATAGATACTTCTAAAAAGATAACTATAAGCGATGATGAAATTAAATCTACAATTTCTAATCATGTTAAAAAGGATAATCCAAATTACAGATGTCTGATAACTATAGATAAACACTATACTTAAAACTATATTATTACTTAAAATTCAAATAATCCTTAGTGCTTTATTAGTATATAGAATAACTTTTTATTAAAATACAGGGGGCAATCTTATTTAACTTCAATGATAAATAAGACTGCTCCCTGTATCTTTTTAACATATATTATTTTAATTAATTTTAATAATTCATAAGATAACTAATATAAAACCATATGATATAAAATTAATAGTATAACCACATTATATTGAACTTACAATATATAATCACCTATTACCATAAAGGGGCAATCCTATACTCTGGACTCACATACATATTGTCATCTGGTCCTATGCTGTAAGTATCATAGAACTTCTGAAACTGAGATAAAACAATATTTACCCTTGCTTTATCAGGTGAGTGCTCATCAGTTTCCAATGCCTTTTCATACCCGTCTTGAGTTTTTACACATTTATAAGCTCTTGCATATGATTCAAAGAATAATTTATAATCAGCATTTTCCTTGCTATGTAGTAAATCTAAAATACATGACATAGCTTCTATATCTGCAATATTCTCACATAAAGTAAGCTCACCATCTATATATTTCCCAGGAAAACCTTCAATTGAACTATAATAATCCCTTATATACAAAACTTTTTCCTTATACCTATTAAAATCATCTTGTGTCCACATTTCCTCAATATTACCTTCACCATCAAAAAATGCACCTAATACATCCAATGAGTGTCCTATCTCATGCCCAAGAACTATACCTATTCCTGCAAGCTTCTTTTCCATTGGATCATTTATATTATATAGTTCAGGCTGAAGTATTCCTGGAGTTATTATTACAGTATTATTAAATGTATGGTATTCAGCAACAACATCCTGTGGAAGTATCTGATCAGTAATTTCGCCCTTGCTTATAGGCTTGTTCAACATCTTTATCTGATTCTCCTTAGCTGCTAAAGCTAAATTCATTACATTTTCTAAAAGACTTCCTCCCTGTGAATATAACTTTATTTCTGCATTGGAGTAATCTTGATTACTATTTGAGTAACCTATATTTATCTTCATTTTATTTAACTTGTCCATAATTTTTTCTCTTGTTAAATTACTTATCCATGTACAATTACTTATTTTATTTTTATAAACTTTCATCACTTCATCTGCTATATGTTGTACATCTTTTCTTTCATCTTCATTAAAGCTTTTATCAGAATATAACTTTCCTAGTGATGTAGGAAACAAGCTGTTGATTTTGCTGTAAGCCTCATCCTCTATTGAATTATATGAAAAGTCTATATCTAAAACAGATTCTATAAAATCATAATATAATTTATCCATATCTTGTGATAAATATCTTCCTGTAGATTTTATTATATTTATTTTTATATAGTTTTTAATATAAGATAAATTTTCTTGTGTCCATAATTCATTTAATCTCTTAATCCAATCCATTTCACTTACTATGATATAATTTGCATTGTCTATCTTTAAGTCTTTCATTATCTGTGAAAAATTCATATTAGGAGCTATTCTGTCTAAATCCTCAACTTTCACAAGAATATCACATTTAGTTTTATCCTTCTGGCTTTCATCTACATCTGAACTCAAAATAGAACCCGAAATAGAACTTTCAAACTTAAACAAATCATCTAACATCTGATTTATCTGAGCTTCATCATAACCACTTTTTTGTAAAAGATCTGTATAAAAGCTTCTAACCTTTGAATAATATAAAGAACTATTTATATCGTTGTACCTTGATGAATCTATAAGACTCAATGATGTAGGTTCAATATATACTTCATATGCAGTACTGTTGTAATTTTCCTGTATATTGAAATTAATAATATTATCAATAATATCTATTTCATTATCTCCAAGTAGTTTATTTAGTTGATCAATACTACTAACTGCATCTATTCTGGAAATATATTTCTTAACAGGATTACTTCCTTGATCATTCCTTGATTCTACATTAATATAATTTGAATATACATCTGCCATTTTTCTTTCATCACTATTTTCGCCATATCTATTCTTATCAGAAATGAACTTATTAAATTCTTCTCTAATTATTCTCGTATTATTTTCTCTTATATCACTATAAGTGCTTTTTTCTCCATAAAATGCATTTATACTATCAGCTACGGTATTTTCCCATTCACCATTAACAGCTTCATAAAAATCATCCTGCGGCCTCACATAACTTATGTCAACAGTACTTAATCCACTTTGCCCTAGACTACTCTCTGCTGCAGATACACTTGCTCCCGGCATCATCATTGAAATAATAACTGCAGTAGAAGCCAACAAACTCACTATTTTTTTATTTCTTTTCATATCCTACCTCACTGTTTTAATTTATTATATAGCGTATTTGCTTTACTTACAATTATACCTTAAATATACATAACTAGGAATATTTTTAACAATGATAGAAATCAATATTTTAACTCCCCTACTAATCCATAATCAAACATCATATATCATTACTATATAAAATTTTGCTGTTATATTATCATCAATTTCATACTATATTTATTGAACATCTCTTTATTCATAGCTGTGAATATAGTTTTAAAATTAAATACATATAAGTTTAATTTTATTTCCTCCCTTATCCTTATATACATTATTTCATAGTAAAAACTTTTTTATAATTAAATGTTGTTACTTTAAAGTTAATACTAACGGTATTTCTTATTTAGCTATATTGCTTACTTAAATTTGAATACACCTAATAATTTTCTAAATGAGTCATTTTTAATGATTCAGTGGATGTATAAAATCCATTCTTAAGTAATTCTTTGAATATTTTCATATAATCAAATCTCTTAATTGAATTCACTAATGAATAAAAACTATAGTAATGCTTAATATATTTTGTTGCTATTCCTTTGAAATGCCATATCCAACAGCTTAATCCCCTTATAAAATCCTTCATACTGCTGCATACCTGAAAATTATCCTGCATATGATATATACCAACCCAATTCTTTTGTATCCTAAAACCATACTTTTTCCTTACATTCTTAGGTAGATTTTTGTTATATTCCATTATAGATTCCTCAAGTTCCGATTTACCAATACTATACAAATGTACATAGCAATCTTTTGCTACATTTCTTAATACATCTTTTTCAAATGCATCCAATAAACTTTTATCGCCATCTTCTACATGTACACTTATCTTAGGAAGATAATCATCTTCTGCTGATATAAGTACTTTCACATCCTTTGTCATATATCCATAGAGTCTGGCAGTCTTGTTTTCTATTGTCTCAGCATAAGTAAACTTCTTGTTTCTGCTTCCTTTATAGCATTTTGGAATTTCATAATCATTCACGGTTACACTTTCATTGAACCTTTCAGGTTTATAATAATTTTCAACAGCATGAAAAACCTTATGCCTCCAATTAAATGCTGTTGATACTGATATTTTTAATATTTTCGCAGATAATTCAAGTGTTAAGTTTTCACACATACACTCAACAAAACTAATCCATTTTTCTGGTTTATGTTTTAAGTACTTCCATACGGAAAATGTTGTACTTGAAAATGTTCTTCCACACCCTTCATTTTTACATCTATACCTCTGTATCCCTTCATATTTTCCATGTTTTATAAAATGTGTACATCCACAATAAGGACAACACTCATACTTCTTTACATTATGTACACTGTAAATCTGTTGTTTCAATGCCTTTTCTTTATACTTATTAATTTTTTTGAATTTATAATCTGCTTCTATCATGGATAAACCCCTTCCTATGATGAAAATTTATATTTAAAGTCTTTTATTCGTTCATATTTATTTATCCATAATTATTAACACTTTCTTTATCTTTTAATCTTAGCAACATTTATTGATAAAAAAGTTTCTTAGCCTATTTCTAATGTATATAGATAGTAATATATTTTGAGCAATATATTTATATAAAAATAACGCATCTAAGATTATGCTAAATAACCTTAGATACGTTATCTTATATTTTCTCTATTAGTAATTCCTAAATTTAAAGTACTTTAGATAGAAAATCTATAGTACGCGGATTTTTAGGGTTTTTAAAAATTTCTTCTGGTGTACCAGATTCTAAAATTTTTCCCTGATCCATAAATAATATCCTGTTACCAACTTCTCTTGCAAATCCCATTTCATGAGTTACCACAACCATTGTCATACCTTCTTTTGCAAGATCTTTCATAACATTCAAAACTTCTCCAACCATTTCAGGATCTAATGCTGAAGTAGGTTCATCAAATAGCATAACATCTGGCTCCATAGCAAGAGCACGTGCTATTGCTATTCTCTGTTTCTGCCCTCCTGAAAGTGATGCTGGATATGCATCTATTTTATCTTCAAGCCCAACCTTTTTCAGTAATTCTACTGCCTTCTTTTTTGCTTCCTCCTTAGATACCTTTTTAACTTTTATAGGTGCAAGGCATATGTTTTCATATACTGTTTTATGGGGAAACAAATTAAACTGCTGGAATACCATCCCCATCTTTTCTCTCATCCTATCAATATTTGTTTCCTTAGATGTTATATCCTTGCCTTCAAACGTTATTTGTCCATCTGTAGGTGTTTCCAGAAGATTAAGGCATCTTAAAAATGTACTTTTTCCAGATCCTGATGGCCCTATTACAACTACAACTTCTCCTTTTGTAATATGCTCATCTATCCCTTTCAAAACTTCATTTTTTCCAAAACTCTTATGCAGGTTATTAACGTATATCACTTGCCTTCATCCTCCTTTCAACATAGCCCAATACTCTTGTTAATGTAAATGTAATTATAAAGTAAATTATTGCTGCTACAACTACTGGTTCAAGTCCTAATGCTGTATTTCCTCTTACAATACCTGCATTGTACATAAGTTCTGCAACGCCAATGACTGATACCATAGAAGATTCCTTTATTACTGAAATAAACTCATTGCCTAATGCTGGTAATATATTCTTAAATGCCTGTGGTATTATTACTTCAAACATAGCCTGTCTTTGATTCATACCAAGGCTTCTTGCAGCTTCCATCTGCCCCTTGTCTACTGCTTCAATTCCTGCTCTTATTATTTCTGATACATATGCTGATGAATTTAGAGATAAAGCAATTGCCCCTGTTGCCATATCAGGTAAATCCATTCCTATAAGTTTAGGTAAGCCAATATAGATTATGTATATCTGAACTAATAATGGTGTTCCTCTTACAAATTCAACATAAGCTGTACCAATAAAACTTATTACTTTAAATCTTGAACGTCTTAATAGTGTAAGTCCAAGACCTAATATTGTTCCAAATAATACTGCAAAAAAAGCTAAAACTATAGTTATTTCTGCACCTCTAATAAAAAATCCAAAATACTTTTCTAAAAATGTAAAATTCAAAATCTCCACTCCCCCTGTCAGTTGAAAATTGATGCCCTTTATGGGTACTCTCTATGAGTAATTGAAAGTTGATAGTTATGGATGAAAAAACCTTGTTTTTTCTAAAAAGTAATTCTTAGAAACAGTTTATGCTGTTTCATCCTGCTACCAGCTTTCCACATTAACTATCAACTGATGAGTGTTTAAATTAAATATTAAAAGTATTCACTAACTCATCGCACTATTCTCTAAGTCATCAACTTTTCATTATCAACAATCAACTTTTTTAAATTACTGCTCAGCTGCTAAGTCATTTGCATCTGAAACAAATTGTGTTATCTTATTGCTTTCTTTTAATTTGCTTATACTCTTATTAACTTCTGTCTGTAATTCAGTTTCACCTTTTTTCATAGCAATTGCAGTTCCACCATTTTCGTCTGTTACTACAAAATCAGCCATTGAAATTCCTTCATTCTTTTCACAGTTTATCTCAGCAACGCCTTCTTCAATTAAGATTGCATCTACTTTATTATTCTTTAGGTCTAATACTAAATCAGTAACCTTCGCTAAAGATTTAATGTTTGCTTCATCAAAGTTATCTTTTGCAATACCTTCTTGTATTGAACCTTTTTGAACACCAATTTTCATTCCCTTTAAATCATCAAATGATTTAACTGAAGCTTCTTCTCCACTTCTAAGAATAAAACGATGAGTTGCTTCATAATATATGTCTGAAAAATCAGCATTTTCCTTTCTTTCATCTGTAGGAGTCATTCCTGCAAATACCATATCAACTTTGTCTCCTTGAAGTGCTACAAGCAATCCATCAAAGTCCATATCCTTTATTTCAAGTTCTACTCCTAAATCATCTGCAACTGCTTGTGCAATATCAATATCAAATCCCTTGATTTCATCTTTTCCATCAATTGTTGCATGGAACTCATAAGGTGGATAATCAGCGCTTGTCCCAACTACAAGCTTTCCATTTGCCTTAATCTTTTCTAATGCTGTTAAATCCTTAGTGCTTCCTGCACCACATCCTACCATGCTCACTGCTAATACTGCTGCTGCAGCAACAGCTGCAATCTTCTTTACTAATCCATTTTTCATATATTTAAACCCCCTTAAAATTTTGTTTCTCTCTTTTGTTAGTATAATTATACATACATTTTTATAATTATTCAATACATATTTTTGATTTTTTATGAATAAATATTAAAATTAAGTTTTCTATCCTCCTTAATAGTTAATATTTTTTGTAAGCACGTGTTATTTGTAAGGTTTTTTTACAAAAAAATAAAAAAGATGTGATTAACTTTCATTTAATATCATCTTTTTCACATATGTTTATTGTGTTTAAAACGTTTATATATTTATATGTAATTAATTCATTATTATTCCATAATATAATCAATAATACGTTTCATGCATATTTATAATAAAAATATGCATAAAATATTTATATTAATATTTTATGCATATATATTGAACTTTTTATTTTTATTTTTGCGAATATCTTTTCAAAGATATTCTATTAACTAAGCTTTCACCATAATCTATGATTTCTTTATAACTGCTAATCTGTGAAGAGCTCTCGTGCACATTATATATTTTACTAATGGCTGAACATTATTTCCTTCAACTATTATTGCACCATCAAATTCAAGGCCCTTTGCAAGATATGCTGGAATAAGGACTCTTCCTCCCTTGTAAAGTATATCTTCATTATCAAGGTTCTGAATTCCTATCTTCTCTTTTAATATAGGTGCGTATTCCTCAAGTTCATGTGTACTGTTAAATATTACTGCTATATTTTCATGGCCATCTTCTTCATAGTCTTCAATAAGTGAAAGAATAGTTTCTATACATTCTTCCTTATTGCAAACTTCTTCTTCAATAACAGGTTCTCCCCTTCTTACTAAAGGTACAATACGTTCCTCATCTAAGAATCTGTTTGCATATTCCATGATTTCCTGAGTTGATCTATAGCTCTTAGTTAAATCATAATGCTTTATCTGAGATTTCATATCTCCAAAGACTTCATCAAGATGAAGCATTGCAGGTTCGTCTTCTGTAGTTATAAGCCTTTGATTTGAATCTCCTACTATTGTATAACTCTTACATTTTGTCATTTCTTTAATTATTTCAAACTGCATATAGCTATAGTCCTGAGCTTCATCAATTACTATATGCTTAATTTCATTTTTAACTTTGATTCCATCAAGCTTAACCATTAAGTAAAGAATTCCACTTAAGTCCATATATCCGAGCTTTAGATTATCTCTTCTCGAAGCTGTTATATCAAAATCAGCCTCTTCACAAGCATCACATTTATGAATGCTTTCTCCCTTTATTATTCTCTCATATATATCAATTACAGGTTCAGCCTTAAGCCACTTATCTAAATCTTTTCTTGAATTAATAACTTCTCTGACAATTTCTCTTATTCTTATTCTTCTTAGGAATTCAATGTTGTTCTTTTCTATATCAGCTTCAGACTCAGAAAGATTTTCAGCCATTTCTTTTAATTCTGCATTCATCTTATAAACAGCTTCATCTCTCTTATCCTTAATCTTAGATGTAAGAATTCTTCTTATCTTTTCGCTTCTTCTGAATAAAGGCATATCTTTGTAGTAAACATTAAATAAATCCTCTATTTCTTTTACAGAAACTATTTCTTCACCATTATATACAACTGGCTGAATTTCAAAGTACTCCTTATTTAATTCTTCAATCTTAGAATTAAGCACATCAACAAATTTCTTTGAACTCTTATATTTGTACTCTTCAAGAGCTTCAGCATTATCATTCATTGCATCTTCTATGTACTTGCCAAAACCTTTTATATCTACATTTTCTAACTGAAGTTCTTTTTTAGCAAAGTTCTCAAAAGTAGTCTGATTTATTCCTCCGCTCTCTCCTAAAGTAGGAAGTACCTGAGCTATGTAATCCATGAATATATCATTTGGTCCAAATATAAGCACCTTATCACCAAACTGCTTTCTAAAGTTGTAAAGCAGATAAGAAACTCTGTGTAACGCTATTGTAGTCTTCCCTGATCCTGCAACACCATTAACCACGACTATTTTATTTCTATCTTCTCTTATTATTTCATCCTGTTCCTTCTGGATAGTCATGACGATATCTTTCAGCTTTTCTGATGAATTGCTTGTTAACACCATTTGAAGTATTTCATCCTTAACGTCAAGTGCTGAATCAAATACACCCTTAAGTTCACCTTTCTTGATTATAAGCTGCTTTCTAGATAATATATCTGCCTTTATTTCTCCTGAAGGAGGATTATAGCTTGAAGGCCCAACTGTTCCTTTATAGAAAAGTGATGCTATGGGTGCTCTCCAGTCAACTATTAAAGGCTCATATGCATCTTCTAATGTTAATCCATATCTCCCAATGTATATATCTTCAGGAAAGCCGTCTTCTTCCTTAAATGTTACTTTTCCAAAGTAAGGTGATTCCTTAAGCTTAGTAAACTCCATAAGCCTTTTATCTATAGTCTTATACGCTTCTTCTTTTACATAATTTTCATGGTCAAAGTAATCTATAACCTGATCTTCATCATCCTTATATTCTTCAATGTACTTCTTTCTTGAAGCGAGTATCTGATTAGTAACAACTTTTCTTCTATCCAGATACTTTAATATCTCATCATGAAGTATTCCTTGTATTTCCTCTAATTTGTTTTCTTCCATTAAAAAGTCTATCTGTCTGCTCATACTTCTTACAACTACCTCCATTTTATTTAGTGTAACACTGCTGTAATCAAGCTAAAACATCATATTTATTAAGGCAAGAATGACTTAATCTTTCGATTAAGCCATTCTCATATCTAATATTCTCCTGTATTAAATATTATAATATATTCATATTACAACTATTTGTCTTCTTCAGCATCTTCTGAAGATTTTTCATCTCCGTTAATTGTAGAACTTTCTCCAGAACTCGATGATTCAGAAACACTTACATCAGTTAATACTTCAGAATCCCCTAACATACCCTCATTATTATCATCTTTGATATCTTGATCAATTTTTTCTGAGTTTTTATCATCATCTGATGCTTTAGTTAAAACTATATCGCTTTTAGATTCCTCTGAATTATTTTCATTAAGTGCTTTCTTTGCTTCTTCTTCTATTTCGTCGTCTAAAGCATGCCTTTTAGCTCTTAATCTTTCTAATTCTTTAGCTATCTTTTCACGTTCTATTTTTTCTTTTTCTTTTTCTTCCTTCATTTCAGGATATTTGTCATAAACAAAGCTTAAGAATTCTTCTCTGAAAATACTTTCCTTGTCTAGAAGTCTATTTGCAATAGCATGAACTAAATCCTTATTTTCTTCAAGAACTTCAATTGCCTTCTTATGACATTCCTTGATTATCTTAATAGCTTCTTCATCAATTGCAGTAGCTGTCTCATCACTGCAGTTTCTTACAGCTCTGCCATCAAGGTATCTGTTTTGAATTGACTCTAAAGCTATCATGTCAAATCTTTCACTCATACCATACATAGATACCATTCTTCTAGCAAGATCTGTAGCCTTTTCAATATCATTTGAAGCACCTGTTGTAACTGTATTAAAGAATACTTCTTCTGCAGCACGGCCTGCTAAACATGATATTATTTTGTTTGTAATGTATTCCTTTGAATGAAGGAATTTTTCATCCTCAGTATACATTGCATATCCTAAAGAACCCATAGTTCTTGGAACTATTGTTATCTTATGAACCGGGTCATTTCCTTTAAGAAGCTCTGAAGCAAGTGCATGACCTACTTCATGGTAAGCAACTATTTCTCTTTCATTAGGAGAAAGAATCATATCTTTCTTTTCCTTACCTGCTGTAATAACTTCAACTGCTTCTCTCAAGTCTTCTTGAATAACGCATTTTCTACGTCTTCTTACAGCTCTTAAAGCAGCTTCATTAATAATATTAGCAAGATCTGCTCCTACAGCACCTGGAGTACTTTTTGCTATTTCAGCTAAATCAACATCGTCCCCTAAGATTATGTTCTTTGCATGAACCTTAAGTATAGCTTCTCTTCCCTTAAATTCAGGTCTGTCAACTATAACTCTTCTGTCAAATCTACCTGGTCTTAAAAGTGCTTTATCAAGTACTTCTGGTCTGTTAGTAGCTCCAAGTATAACTATACCCTTAGAAGAATCAAATCCGTCCATTTCAGATAATAACTGATTTAATGTCTGTTCTCTTTCATCATTGCTCTGCATTTGATTATCTCTGCTCTTACCTATAGCATCAATTTCATCGATGAACACTATACAAGGAGCTTTTGCAACTGCATCTTTAAATAATTCTCTTACTCTCGATGCACCAACACCAACAAACATTTCAACAAAGCTTGAACCTGATAGAGAGAAAAATGGAACTTTTGCTTCACCAGCAACAGCTTTTGCAATAAGTGTTTTACCTGTTCCTGGAGGTCCTACAAGAAGAACACCTTTAGGAAGCTTAGCACCTATTTCTGTATATTTTGCTGGACAGTTTAAGAAATCTATTACTTCTTTTAAAGATTCCTTAGCTTCCTCCTGACCTGCAACATCATCAAAAGTAACCTTAATTTCACTTTCCATATATACTTTAGCGTTATTTTTACCAATACTCATGACGCCGCCGCCACCGCCGCCTATTTTAGAAAACAGGAACTTCCACATTAAGAAAAAGAATCCTATAGGTATTATCCAGCTCATAAGTATATTTAAAAATGGACTTTCAGTAGGATTTTTTCCTGTAAAGTCCACATCTGCTGCCTGAAGTTTATCTATTAACGTATCATCAGTAATGTGCGCTGTATATAAAGTTTTTCCTTTATATTCTTCATTATCTTCGCTTGGTGTAATTAATAAATTATCACTTGTTATAACAACTTTAGAAACTTCTTTATTATCAAGCATTTCTATAAATTTGTTATATGTAATTTCTTTAGTTGTACTCTTATCTTTAGCAACATTAAATGCCATAACAAAAGCAAATGCAATTATAAAATAAGTGATAAGTACGGTATATGACTTATTTTTATTTTTCTTGCCATTATTTTTCTGATTATTATCCTGCATCTAATCACCATTCCCTTCTACTGTAAGTTACTGCCACATATCTTTCATCATGTTAGCTATTTCTTCTTTGCGTTTTTTAGTTAACTCACTATTAACTTTAAAGAATCCGCCTTCTTCCACAAGAACATCGCCTTCTTTAAAGTCCCCTATTATTTTATTCTCAGGTATATTAACCATAGTTCCATCATCTGCTTCTGCTACAACAAAACTGCCTTCAATTCTGTCTATAATAAAGCTCCCATTCATAATTTAACCTCTCTCTATTAATTAACTTAATTCTTTCAATATCAGTAAGAATTAAATTAATTAATATTATAATTATCATCTATATTGGCCGTATATGCAAGTAAAATCTAAATTTAATCTATACTTCCAAAGTCACTTATAGGGTAAAACTTTAAAATTGCTTTACCTTTTATATCATCTTCATCTATATAAGGATTTATCCATCTTCGTGAATCTTTAGATACAGGTCTGTTATCACCTAAGAAGAAATACTTTCCTTCTGGAACATCATAGACAAGTTCTTCATTACTATAGTCATTATTTTTAACGTAATCTTCTTCAAGATCATCTTCGTTAACATTGACTACGCCATCTTTTATAACAATGTGGTCTCCTGGAAGGCCTATAACTCTCTTAATAAGAGTCTCTTGAAGCTCATCTGAGTAAAATACCAGTATATCTCCTCTTTTTATATTATCTTTATGGAATACTCTGTTTACCATGAGCCTGTCACCAACATTTATAGTTGGAGCCATAGAAGTACTTGGTATATACACATTGAATATTAAAAACTTGTTTATGAGAATTGCCAGACCAAGAGCTGCAAAAACTGGTAATACCCATTCTTTAATGAAAGTATTCCTTTTTTTCTTATTAATTTTATCTATATTTTTCTTCTCATTACTCATGACATTCTCCTTTTGATATAACTCTATATCAATTGAAATCTGATGAAAATTATGATAATTTGCTTTAAAAGTAAAATCTAGAATTTCAATTTTTTTGTTGATAAATCATATCATCAAGATTATTTTACCGCTTAGATAAATATTATAAATAACTCATATATAATATTATCCAAAATATATAATTATAAACTCTATCTTACTGTTCCAAAATCCTTAATTGGATAGTACCTAAGCTGTGCTTTTCCTTGAACATCTTTTTTGTCAATATAAGGATTATCCCAATATCTTGCATCATAAGAAACAGCTCTGTTATCTCCTAAGAAGAATAATTTACCTTCTGGAACATCAAATATTCCATTATAGCTTTCGTTATTTTTAACATAACTCTCGTCTATTTCTTCACCATTTACCTTAACTATACCATCAGTAATCTCAATATGGTCTCCTGGAAGGCCTATGACTCTTTTTATGACAGTTTCATCAAGTTCATCTGAAGTAAATACAAGTATATCTCCTCTCTTTATATTATCTTTATTCCATATTCTCGTAACTATAAGTTTATCATTTATATTTAATGTAGGGATCATCGATCCACTTGGTATATATACATTAATGAATACAAACTTATTAATTGCAAATGCAATACCAATAGCACAGATAATAGGAACAATCCAGTCTTTAAAGAAGTTTCCCTTCTTTTCCTTAGGCTCAGTATCCATTTCTATTTCTTTGTTTTCAATTACATCATTTTCTTTCATAAATAGTTTCGCCCTTTCATATTATTTGAAGTTAATATATTAATTTTTATTTATAAGCTATTTAACAAATCCAAAATCCTTTATAGGATAATATTTTATCTGTGCCTTTGCATCTATATCATCTTTACTTACATAAGGATCATCCCAATACCTTGAGTCATCTGATTCTGCTCTGTTATCTCCTAGGAAGAAAAATTTATCTTCTGGTACTTCAAAAGTCCCATTATATTTTTCATTATTTTTCACATAATCTTCCTGAAGCTGCTGACCATTTCTAAATACAGTTCCATTAATAATTTCTATCTTATCGCCTGGTTTTCCTATAAGTCTTTTTATAAGTGTCTTATCCTTATACTTATCATTTTTAAATAAAATGATATCACCATATTCTAGGTTATCTGTATTATAAACTTTTGAAACTATAAGTCTATCTTTAACTTCAAGTGCAGGAATCATAGAACCGCTGGTAATCCATACCCCATAGCCTATAAAGCGCCAGACCAATATAGCAATGACAGCAACTATAGATATATATATTATGCATTCCCTTAAAAATGATCTTTTAGACTTTCTATTTTCTTGTTTACTGTCTTGTATAATCTCTTTTTCTTTAATTTCATTCATGTCTCAGCCTCCCCAATATTTTTATGTATAAAAATTAAAATACCTTAAAATAAATTGATCAATGATATAAGACAATTGAATTAATTTCATAATAGTAAGTCAAATAAAATATTTCAATATATTTACCTAAAACTTAACTGATCAAAAATTTCTTAATCAGTTAAAATCCACTCAGAAACAATACTAAAATACATTAAATAGTATACCATAATTTATAATACAAAATATTTATAACTTATTAATTTTTTATACTGGTTTATAAATAATACGGTATTAATTATGAATGAAAAAAGATATGCACCAACCAAAATGGTTAGTGCATATCAGTCTTTATATATTTATAATCTTGGGAAAGAATATTAATAAAAAGCTTAGTTAAAAATATAATCCTAAAATAAATTAAATAGTATTTACTTTTCTACTAATAGTATATTCAGAATTTAATTTTTAATTCTAAAAATCCTATAAAATATCATTTTTGATTATATCTTCGTATGATTCTCTTCTACAAATGAGTCTAGCCTGTCCACCTTTAACCATTACAACTGCCGGCTTAGGTATTCTGTTATAATTGTTAGACATTGAATATCCATAAGCTCCTGTAGTCAAGACTGCAAGAATATCACCGCTCTTAACCTCTGGAAGTTCAACATTTTCCAATAATATATCACCTGATTCACAACACTTTCCTGCAATTGTGACAGTCTGTCCACTTTCTCCGATGACTCTATTTGCTACAATGCATTCATACTCTGCATTATAAAGTGCAGGTCTTATGTTATCAGTCATTCCACCATCAACGGCTGCATAAGTTCTTATGCCTGGAATTTCTTTGACACTGCCTATTGTATAAAGGGTTGTCCCAGAATTTGCAACGATGCTTCTTCCTGGTTCAATTGTAAGTATTGGTCTTTCCTGACCAGTTCTATTACATACCTCATCAACTTTGTTAATTATTGTCTCACAATATTCTCTAGTTGTTCTAGGTTTATCCCCTTTACTATAGTATATACCAAAACCACCACCAAAATCTACTTCTTTTATTAAATAACCATGATTTTTTTCTATTTTTTTCACTAAGCCAAGCATTACTTCTACTGCATCTTCATATGGCTGCAATTCAAAAATCTGTGAACCTATATGACAGTGTATACCTGCAAGATGTATATTTTCAAGGCTTATGGCTTTTTTAACAGCATCATCTATGACAGTACCAACTGGTGCAAATCCAAATTTTGAATCTATCTGACCTGTTTTGATATAATCATGAGTATGTGCTTCAATTCCTGGAGTTATTCTCAAATATATATTTTGTATTTTTCCATATGACTTTGCAAAGTCATTTAATACTTCCATTTCATAGTGATTGTCCACAACAAAATTTCCAACTCCAAGCTTAACACCAAGCTCAATCTCATCTAATGTCTTATTATTTCCATGAAACATCACTCTTTCAAGAGGAAATCCTGCCTTATATGCAGTATATAATTCTCCTCCTGAAACAACATCTAGTGACATATTCTCTTCCATAAGAAGCTTACACATCTGAACTGTAAGAAATGCCTTACCTGCAAATGCCACCCTGTTATTATTTTCTTTACACCTAAAGTATTGTCTGTAATCTCTACAGTATTCCCTTATTAAATCTTCATCAAAAACATATAGAGGACTTCCATATTCTTTTATTAATTCTACAGCTTTATTTCCCCCTATAGTTAATTGGTTATCTTCAACCTTCATCGTACCAAATAATTTCATTTTTGTTACCCCCAAAACTTTTTTCAATTGATAGTTGATAATTGACAATTATGGTGGATATTCTATAAGAATATCTTTAAATATGTTTTTAAGTTTCTCTCAAGAATCTAATATTCATACTTTTCAACTTCTCATAAATACTAAACACATCATAGAAATTGCCAATTCTCAAGTCTCAATTTTTTATATTATTGCTTATTAATATTAAAAACAGCTATACTGTTTCACCCTCAGTTATCAATCAGCACGTAATTGTGAATTGAAAAAAATCGCCACAGATGATTTCTGTGACGAGTGGCAGAGCCTGTGCTGATAATCCTTACGCACAACAATTCTTCAGCAGCATAGCCATACTATTTTTAAGATTCAATGTATGTATCTCAACATCAATTCTTATTAATAATAAACTGCATATTTTGCTAATTAAAAGATATGCCTTGTAGCTCAACACTTTCGTGACAGTTATCCACATATTATATGAATACCCAGAAATAAGCCTTGGTTAAACTTATTCCTTCGGCCATAATACCTTTCCATATGAATCACAGTCTACCAGACTCATCATATTTACTATTTATCACAGCACCTCTACCCCAGGTCATGTTATATTACCATATTATTCAACTATTACAAATATGATACCATATTTTAAAGTTAATTCAATACTTTTTCAGACATTAAATGATAAAAATCTTATCTATTCCTATATACATCCATTAAATCTCCCATTATACTTGCTGATGTAGGAGGTGTGAAAGTAATTGCATTTGCACCTGCCTCTATTGTTTCTCTTATGCTCTCATCTGTTGGTCCCCCAGTTGCTATTATAGGAAACTCAGGATATGACTTTCTTATATTTCTAACAATACTTGCAGTATTTTTTCCACCAGATACATTTAATATAGTTGCTCCGTTCTCTATCCTCTTTGCTATATCTTCATCTTCAGAAATTACAGTCACTATAACAGGAATATCTATTGTATCTCTAATATTTTTTAGTATTTCATTGCTTGTTGGTGCATTTACTACAACACCCATTGCACCCTTAAATTCAGCATCAAGAGCTAAATTTACCACTCTTTTCCCTTGGGTTATTCCCCCACCAACACCGCAGAATACTGGCACATCTGCTGCCATAACCAAAGCCTGAGTTATTAGAGGCTGTGGCGTAAATGGATATACTGCAATTATAGCATCTGCATTTGTATTCTTTATTATTGCAACATCAGTACTAAATAATATCGATTTTATTCTTTTCCCAAAAATTTTTATTCCACTGCACTCTCTTATTACTAATGGAACTTCTACAACATGCTTACGTAATGTTCCCTTTATTTCGGGTATATATTTGCCTTGTTTTTTAGCGTCCATACAATCTACCTCCAATTTCATAATAATATATACTTTACCAGTAATTATAATAATATTATACTACTTTGAATTTTACAATTACACTAAATATTAATACAAGTTACTCACATTATCCACACGTTTTATCCACAATTTTGTTGATTTAATCATAAACTTACAATAATATTAGAAAACTCTATATTTTATAAATTTAATCCTATCATCAATTAATTACAACTATATTTTTTAATTATATATATATTTAGAATTAAAATATATACTTTTTTTACTAATTGCAGAACTAAAATTATAGTTATCCACAGAAATGCTTATCTTATTCACAATGAGAACATCCCCTCAAACCCTTGTATTGCCATAGTTTTCACTAATCACTCAAAAGTTATTAACTTTTTTATCCACAACTTTATTATTATGGATAAATTTCTATTTTAAATCATTAATTTTTTCTTAATAAACAGTAAATTTGTACTTAATAACTTAATAAATACTGAAAATATCGTGACTTATATTGTGATATAATCGTTCTTATCATATACTAAAAAACGAAGATGATAGTAAATTTTAGAAGTAACGTTCAATCATCAATATAATTAATCTTACATAGATATGGAGGTTTTAAAATGACTCAAAATGAGTTTTTCAATATTATTATGGATGAACTTAAAGAACTACCTGAAATAGAACTACAGAAAATTATTTCATTTTATAAAAATAAAATTTCCAGTGAGATCTCACTTGGAAAAAGTGAAGAAGATGTAATATCAGGTTTTGGTGATCCTTATTTAATATGCATGAAATACATTAACCACCCTTTGGATACTGAGATAAATGAAGAGAAAAAGGATACTTCCTCTAAAATAAACTTAAAAAAAGCATCAGGTGATGATACAAATAAAGATATTTCAATTTCAAATATCAATTATATTGATCCAATTTATATAAATGAAAATGATACTACTGATGGAGGTCACTATAATTTTACTGAAAGTATCAAAAATGATTTTAAGAAATCTTCACCTCACGTTGATAAATTCTTAAAAATATGCATCATAATTCTAAGCCTCATAATATTTTTTCCTGTAATAACAAGTATATTGGGAATAATCATTGGTATTTTAGGTGTAGCAGTCAGTTTACTTGCTGGCAGCATAGGACTATTGATTGGAGGCACTTTTACAAACCTTATTGGTCTTCCTAATATACCTCAATTTATTGCTGATTTCCCATACCCAGCAATAGTTCTATTCACTCTTGGATCAGTTTGTTTATCTATATTTCTAATATTAATTTTTTATTATTCTTGCAAACTTTTCTTTAGACTATGCTCTAAAATACTTAAGTTTTTAAGGTCTAAAGGAGGTATCTTCAATGAATAAAAAGTTTATCTCTACTAAAATGAAAATTTTTCTTTTAGCTCTGCTTATTTTATCTATTATATTTTATGCTTCAGGTTGTGTTGTTCTCATTCAAAGCAATTATAATCTAGCACATTACTCTGATGAACTGAATTTCAATCCTAATTCCTTAAGATATAATTTTAACTTCAGCAATAATTTCTTAAATTTCACTAATTCATATTCTTCTCATGATTATGATATTACTGATGATATATCTGAGATTGATTTCAATATGAATTCTCAAAGTGTAGAAATTGTTAATACAAATACTGATAAATTAAATATAAAAATAAAGAGTTTTTCTTCATCAGGTACTGAGTTAAATTTAGTAAAGAACAATAATAAAATGACATTTTCACCAACTGTAAATATTCCTGATAATGCGGAAATTATAATAAGTGTACCTTCAGATTATTCTAAAAAAGCAACATTGAAGATTAATACAAGCAGCGGGGACATCAATGTAAATAATATATCTGCAAATACACTCAATGCTTCAAGTGCAAGTGGAGATGTAGACTTAAATAATTGTGATTTAAATTACCTTTATTCATCCAGCTCAAGTGGTGATATTAATTTAAATGCTGTAAATTCATATGTAGAAACAAACTTATCATGTCTATCAGGTTCTATTGATGGAACTGGAAACTTTGGGGTGCTTACTGGAACAACATCATCTGGTGATATCAGTGTTACTTTTAAAAATAACCTCAATAACGTGTTTCTAAGTGCAGTATCAGGAGATATTGACTTATATATACCTTCTGATTGTGGATATGAAGCAATCTATACTACAATCTCAGGAGAATTGAATAGTTCTAATGATAATTTGTTTAATGGAGATAAATCAAATAAAATTAATATAAATACTACAAGTGGCGATTTAAGTATTGAATTAAAATAAAGAAGAGCTGCAGGCTTAAATACCTGCAGCTTTTTATATACTATAATAGTTCGTCCTATAACTTCTATAACAGATTGTCTAATAGCAAATATCCATTGTAGTATTTTATTCAACTACAAATTTATTTATTATGTCACTTAGATTCTGTGCATCTTTTACACCCTTTTCTACAGAAGAAAGAGTCTGTTTCATAGCACTTGTTGTATCGCTTACGCTTTCCTTAATATTATGTGTACTCTTTACTGTTTCTTCAGAATTCTTGGCTGTATGAGAAATTGCTATACTAACCTGTTCAATTGATGATGTAACAGCTTCAGACATTTGTGATAATTCATCTGACATACCACTTATAAATTCTCCATCCTCACTGTAACTTTCACCAATTTGTCCATATTCATTTAAGTTATCCTTAACATTAGTCTTTATAAACTTTAATATTTCGCTGCTGTTATCTGAAAGATTTTTAAATGCAGCTTCAACTCTTTCAATTGTATTTTGAATTGTTATAACTGATGACGAAGATTCTTCTGCAAGCTGTCTTACCTCTTCTGCAACTACTGCAAATCCCTTTCCTGCTTCACCAGCTCTTGCTGCTTCAATTGCTGCATTTAAAGATAGTAAATTTGTCTGTTCTGCAATACCTGCTATAGCTTCTGCCATAACTTTAATTTCCTCAACTACTTTTGATTCTTCAATAGCTTTTCTTATAAGTTTTTCCTTTTCATGATATACATTTTTTGTATTATCAATTGCATCTTTACTGCTCTTTAGTACTGATTCTGCTCTTTCCTTTATCTTTGAAGAATTAACAGTTCCACTCTCAGCTCTTGCTGATAATTCCTGCATATTAGCTGTGATTTCCTGTATTGAAACATATATCTCTTCTACAGTACCACTATTATCTTCTGCATTTCTATCTATCTTTTCAATATCATCTTCTGCATTTTCCAATGTTGCACATAATTCATTTATTGTTGAGGAAAGCTCTTGGTTCAATGTTAGTACATTTTTAGTATTATCGTTGCATAACTTTATTATATCCCTCAAATTATGTTGAGCTGTATTTAACGATTCTCCAATTGCTCCAAACTCATCATTGATACTTATCTTTATATCTTGAGAAATATCAAATCTACTTATTCTATCTGCTAACTCCTTTATTCTTCCTAAAGGCCTAATCATACTCATTGCTGTAGAAAAAATTAATAATCCTCCAATTACTACAGCTATGACTATCGATATAATTGTAACTGCAGCACTTGTTTTTAATCCAACCCCTATAATTATTCCATTTACAATCATAGCCATGTAGACAAGAAATAATCTTACTCTGACTGATTTAATAAAAGCTATCTTCTTATTTTCATTCATAGATATGCCCCCCATTTTTATGACTAAAGTTATAAATAAAAGCCTAAAAAGCTTATTTTTTATCCTTTTATACATCATTTTGTACAATTTTATAATATTATACATATAATTGTTAATACTAAAATATCATTAATATCTATTTTTTTCAACTTTATTGCTTTATGTATATTACCTATTAAACTTTTTATATATTATTATTTTATTATAGCTCATTATTGTAATGATAAAATCAGATATAAAAATAAGCAATATACCTGCTAATATATAATTGATTAAATTCTTATAACCTATATACCAGTATGATATCAATGGATTTAAATATACAACACCAACATAACTTAAAGCACACCAATAACACGAAAATAACAGACTTACGTATCCTCTAATATTAAACTTCAAATTTGAATAATCCCAGTATACCTTATTAAATATATGCTTCATAATGTATCCACTTATATATTCAACTGTTGTTGGTATAAGAAAACATAAGATAATAAAAGGTATTCCCCTTATCTTCAATGCTTCATAATAAAATATCAAAATTGTCATTGCTATTCCATACATTGGCTTTAACGGTCCTTTTAAAAAACCCTCTTTTTTAAATCTTCCTGTAGAATGCTTAGAATATAATTCTTCTATCACCCATCCTGCAAAAGAATAAATTATAAATGTAAAAAATAAATAAAATAGTAAGTACATATTCTATTACCACCTAATTATTAAGATAATTTTATTATCTGTACATAAGTAGTAACTTATCCCTTGTTTAACCAATGCAATTTTTAATATATGAACCACTTTTATGTAATAATATAAATTCATAGCTGATAAAGCTGCTCCTCAGCTGCTCTTATATTCTTTATTATTTAAGGTTATGTAATAGTATATAATCTAGCATGAAGGATATATTAAATACTAATTTTTAATAATTTCTGCTATAATTATGTTGTAATTACTAATAAATTACTAATATTCAGGAGGCCTTATTTATGGAAAAATTATATTACGATAATCCTTACTTAAGAGAATTTACAGCTGAAATAATTGATATACAGGAATACAACGGAAACTTCCGTGTGACATTAGATAAAACTGCATTTTTCCCTGGGGGAGGTGGTCAGCACTGTGATACGGGTATGATTGGAGACCACAAAGTTATAGATGTTTATGAAGAAAATGAAACTGTTTATCACATAGTAGAAAAAAAGCCTATAAAAATACATAATGTAAAATGTAAAATTGATTCTGATAGAAGAGCTGATGGTATGTGTCAGCATTTAGGACAGCATGTATTATCCGGATGCTTCTTTAATCTTTTCAATGCTAATACATTTGCTATTCATCTCGGAGCTGATGTAAGCACTGTGGATATCTATGGTGTTCTTACAGAAGAACAAATAAGAGCTGCTGAAAGACTTGCAAATAAAGTTATTGGTGATGCTTTGAAGGTAACATCATTTATCCCAACTAAATCTGAATTAAAGAAATTAACATTAAGAAGAGCACTTCCTAATACAAAGGAAGATATAAGAATAGTAAGAATCGGTGACCAATCCGATATATTTGATATAAATGCATGCTGTGGTCTTCATCCATCAAGTACCTTAGACTTAAGACTTATTAAAATAAAGAAATTTGAAAAGCATAAGGAAGGTACAAGAATTGAATTCCTTGCTGGAAATCGTGCAGTTGAAGATTCATATAAAAAGGATGAATTCCAAAATTCAATATGCAAGTATTTAAACTGCAATGAAAATGAAGCTATTAACGGAATTAAAAACTTAAATAATAGCCTTAAAGAAGCTAATGAAACAAATAAGAGCTTGAATATAAAGCTTGCAAACTATCAAGTTAAGGAGCTTGTTGATAATGCCTCTGTTATAGGAAACTTTAAAATAATCAAAAATATATTTGATGGAGAAAATTTAAAATATGTAAGTAATCTTACTTCAAAACTGATTGAAAATCCATATACTGTTGCACTTATGGCCGTAAAATCTGAAGATAAGGTTAATTTGATATTTGCCTGTACAAAAGGAATAAAAGAAGTAAAAGTTAACGAAGTCCTTAAAGATGCAATATCTTTAATTGATGGAAAAGGTGGCGGAAGTCCATTCATGGCTCAGGGTGCTGGCAAAAACAATGCAAATCTTGAGGGAGCCCTTGATTATGCATTTAACAAAATAAAAGAAATGATCTCTTAATTTTTTATATGACGAATTGTCAAGCTAAGTGCAACACTTAGCTTGTTCTTCGTTAAATACTTCTAACGGAGTCTTGAAACCAAGACATTTCCGAGGTCTATTATTCAAAATGTTTTCTACAATATCAACATGTTTTTGCGTTATAGTTGAAAAATCATATTTTTTAGGAAAAAATTCTCTAATCAATCCATTAATATTTTCATTAGTTCCTCTTTGCCATGAACTATATGGATCAGCAAAATATACGTCTACATCTAATATATTTTCCAACATTAAATAGCCTGCAAATTCTTTGCCGTGGTCAACAGTTAGTGTTTTTAAAGTATTATTTTTGAATTCACTCAATGACTTAATACAGTGCTCATTAAAAGTGGTAGCTTTCCTATTAGGTATTAACTGGATTTTAGTTAATCGAGATTTTCTTTCAACAAATGTTGAAAGACAGGATTTAGATTTACCACGGCTAGAAACTACTGTATCGAGTTCTCAATGCCCAACCACTTCTCTTTTCTTTACTTCCTTTGGCCTTTCTTTTATTGTCTTACATATATTAAACTTACCACGAGTTTCTTTGGGTTTTCTTGATTTGCCTTTCCTGGGAAGTAGCTCAACGGAATTCTTACCGAACAATCCCTTATAAATCCAATTATATATACTACTAAATGAAATTCTTTTATCATTTAACTCAAATTCTATACGTCCTGAAATTTGTTCTGGAGACCAATGGATATTCAATTTTTCTTGAATATAATTAACTAACGTAGCGTTAGCCATTTTTCCATGAGGCTTACACTTTATTCTTCTGTTTTCATAACTCTCTTGAGCTACATGTGCACTATACTTATTATTAAGTTTATTTCTTCTTATTTCTCATAAATAAAAACTTTGCTAAGACTTTTGCATCTTTTTTAACTTTATTTTCAATAAGCGCAGTTTTTCTACAGGAAGCAGGTGCAGAAACAGCCAGACATAGATATCCGGAATATAAGACAGGGACTTACTATACAGATAGTGCCCACTGGGACTGCAGAAATGGCCGATGGATGTGTGCTGATGAGGGTTATCATCAGGCTTATTGCAATGCCTGGGTATGTACTAATAGCAAATGGTATATATGTAGATAAAAATGGTTATATGGTAACTGATGCCTGGATAGATGATTATTATGTGCACGGTAATGGTGTAATGAAAACAGGATGGGTTAATGAAGGAGAAGATAACTGGTTTTATTTTTATTCTGATGGCACAAAGGCTGTAAATACTACTATAGATGGATATATTTTAGGTATAGATGACAAGTGGGATAAAAATCCTGAATTTACTCAAGAAATAGCCGTAAATCTTGCAAAGCAGAAGTATAGTGACGATTCAACAGAAGCTATATGTGGCGGTTTCTTCATTATATTTAATATATATAAATAATTTGTTTATAATATAAAACATCCATTGTTTTAGGTAATGTGGTAATTTTATGTAGAAAAAAGAATGTAGACATGGTATGATTATAAATGTAAACTTGTACTCTATTTAAAAAAACAATAAAATCATGGTGAGGTACTTATTTGATGCGATTTTATTGTAGAATTACATAGAAAATGAGAAAGATTGTAATAAATACAGGGATGTATTAATAAGTTTTTTATGGGTTTATAATCAAATAATGAAAGGAGAAATAATCAAAAGAAAATTAGACAAGCATATTATTAAGTTAATTTGTGAAATCATATGAGAGGATATAGGTGAAATGAAAAGTAGTAGTAGATTAAATGAAAAATTCTGGCAAGATTTAATAAAGAATAAACCAATAAGAGATAAAATGAAAATTGTACTCCGTACTATAATGGTATTATTCATATTAACTGTTTTAATTAATGTGTGTGTTGTGCAGTTAACAGCTATCCAAAATAAAAAATTTTATAATAATGATTATAAGAACATGGTGATTCAGCTGGAAATAAGAAGAGATGTAGAAGCAATTCAAAAGAACATAGTATCAGCATATGCTTCAAGCAATGAAAAAGACGCAAATGCATATCTTAGTGATGCAGAAAGATACTCAAATCAACTGTTTGAAAATTTAAATAAGATTAAAGAGACGTTCAAAGATAAATCGCTCCTTGATGAGTTAATTCAAAAGAGCGATAAGGAACTTGAATTAAGAACACCAATAGTTAACCATTTGGTATCAGGAAATAAGGCTGAAGCAAGACTGATATATATAGGTGATTATAGAAACATTGTAAACGAATTAGAAGTTACTCTAGATAAAATTGGTCAAGATGTTGAAGAATTAGCAAACTCAAATTATTCAAAATTAATAACTATGAATTACATAATTTTTGGTGTA
>JAEWQX010000136.1 GCA_023399035.1 Bacillota bacterium
GCATTTCTTACATTGATATTTTTGATTAACCTGCTTATCTAAACCAAACTTATATAGTTGGTCAGAGTGACAGCGAGGACATTTTACTTTTGTTTTGTTCATTGTTCTTCTCCTTTCAAAGGGGGGGGATATTTAGTTCTAGTTAAACTTATTATATTCACTTAGATTGAGAAGAGCAATGTTCATATAACTTAACAGAACGTTAAGGGAAATGAGGAGAATGATTTATGAAAAAAAGTTTTTTAAAGGTATGTATTTGTACTTTTGCTGCAGCAACAATTTTCTGCAGCAGTTTTGGATTTGAAAGAGCTGTATTTGGAACAGAAACGCGAAGCATTTCACAAGAATCTAAGGAAGGATCTGTACAGACATATAATGAAAACTCAGAAGATAATATTAAGATAAGCTATACTGAAAGTACAAATGCGCTAGATAATTTTTATATTTCTGAAGAAAATTATAAAGACAGCATGGACAATATTGTAATGCCATATATAGAAAGCAGAATGGAAAGCGGATATTTTAATGGAATAGATGATGCTAAAATTTATTACGAAGTGTATAGTTCAGAAAATGCAAAGGCTAATATAGTAATATCTCATGGATATACAGAATCATTAGAAAAGTATCATGAAATTATATATTATTTTTTAAACAGCGGATATAATGTTTTTGCAATAGAACACAGAGGACATGGAAGATCAGGCAGTCTTGGAGTTGCAGATAAATCTCAGATATATGTAGACTCTTTCAACGATTATATAGAGGATTTTAAGACTTTTATTGATGAAGTCGTTGTACCTCAAAGTGAAGGAAAAGAACTTATGCTTTATGCACATTCTATGGGTGGTGCAATTGGAAGCAGATTTCTTGAAGTATATCCTGAATATTTCAGTAAGGCAGTATTAAATGCACCAATGATGGAAGTTGATACTGGAAATATTCCAGACTTTATTGCAAAAGTAGTGGTAAAAGCAGCAGTTACTTTTGGACAAGGTGGGAAGTATGTCATAGGAAAAGAACCTTTTTCAGAAATTTATTCATTTGAACCTATAGCAACGAGTTCAGAAAATAGATGGGCATATGTTAATGATATTGTAAATGAAAATGAAGAAATCCAGAGAGGCGGAGCATCATATAAGTGGACACAAGAAGCATTTAATGTTACTAAAGAACTGACAAAGAAAAAAAATGCAGAAAAAGTTGAAATTCCAGTTTTATTATTCCAGTCAGGAGACGATTTTTATGTAAAACCAGGAGGACAAAATAAATTTGCAGAATATGCAAAAAACTGCACTCTTGTAAAGATTGATGATGCAAAGCACGAAATTTATTTTGAAAGAGATGAAATACAAAAACCTTATTTAGAGCAGGTTCTTGCATTTTATAATGAATAAGGAATATAACTTATAGATTATTTTATTAAGGTAAGTTATTGCAGAAGATAATACATACATTATATTTTGAATCAGTAAATTAATTAAATTTTATATTAATTATTGATAACAAATAATTACCAAGAATAGTGCAGCAAAATTTATAATCTATTACGTTTATATATTGACATAAAATTTAAAATAGGATAAGCTTTTATTCAGGGAATGAAGTCTCCCTTGATTATAATCTAAAGTGCTATTTATGCTGATGATTTCTGCGTTTTATTTTACGCAGAATTTATCAGCTTTTTTATGTATTTCTGCACATAATAAAACTAAAATAGTATTTAAAGAACTATAAAAGATAATTAAAAAATATAGAGAGAAAAAGGGGAAACTATATGTTTAAAAATTTATATGAACAGTATAGGGACATTATCATAATGGGGATAATAGCAGTCTTTATAGGAATAATTGTTGGAATTATTGATACATTCTTTGGGAAGATACTTATTTCAATTACAGAATTCAGGGATGAAAATCCAATAAAACTCCTTCCATTCTTATCAATAGCAGGAGCAGGTATTATTTATATTTATAATAAGATAGGGAATAACAGCATTAAGGGAATGACACTTATTTTTGAGAGTGCTTGGGGTGAAGTGGAAAAAATACCTAAGAGACTAGTGCCATTAACTATAATAAGTACTTGGATTACTCATCTTTTTGGAGGAAGTGCAGGTCGTGAAGGTGTTGCAGTACAGATTGGAGCTACAGTTGCTCATACTGTAGGAAGAAAAGTAAATATTAAAAACAGCAGGAGAATATTTCTTGTTACAGGGATGGCGGCAGGATTTGCAGGGCTATTTCAGACTCCAATTGCAGCAGTGTTTTTTGCACTTGAAGTTCTTATTGCAGGTTCACTGGAATACAGTGCATTATTTACAGCGCTTATTGCATCATTTTCTGCAAGTACAACATCTCATCTTCTTGGTCTTGAAAAATTCACATTTGCATTATCTTCAAATATAAATGTTGATGTTAAGTTTATAGCGAAATTGGCAGTTATAGGTGTAATATTTGGAATTGTTGGAGGATTATTTGCACATTTACTTGGAAAGACAAAAAAGATACTTGGAGAAATAATAAAGAACCCACTATTAAAGATATTCTTAACAGGCATATTTTTAAGCATCTTTTTATTAATACTGCACAAGGGAAGATACAGTGGACTTGGAACAAACCTTATTTCAAGCAGTTTTAATGGCCGTGTAATCTATGGATATGACTGGATATTGAAATTCATATTTACAATAATTACCCTTTCAGCAGGATTTCAGGGTGGTGAAGTTACTCCATTATTCTCAATTGGAGCAAGTCTTGGAGTATTTTTAGGATTACTTTTAGGTATGCCTATAGAGCTTACAGCAGCCCTTGGATATGCAGCAGTATTTGGAGGAGCAACAAATACATTTCTTGCTCCAATATTTATTGGATGTGAAGTCTTTGGATTTGAATATGCACCATTATTTTTTGTAACATGTTCACTTGCCTATATATTCAATGGAAGCAAGTCTATATATTCCGCTCAGAAAATTGCAGATACAATTGTATAGAAAAGGCAGGATATCAGTATATATATGAATTAAACATATTGTTCATAGTATTTTTAGTTTGTATTTTTATAAACAGGTGCTATAATGTATAAAATGATACTGAAAAGTGTTATATGAAAAATAAAAATGAGGTAAATGTAAAAATGAAAGTTAACTTAAGTGATGTAATAGAAGCAATAGAATTCGAAAATGATATGCTTAATCATTATTATAATAAGAAAACAGGAGTAATTATATATAAAGAAGACTCAGAAACATCTTCATATAGTGCGCATGATATACATAAAATTGATCAAATGGAAGAATGGGAAAAGGAGCTTGTAAGTGGATTATATGACTTAAATGAAAATCCACAGGATTATATAAAGCTTCCAGGCAGAGATGAGACAGATGAGATTAAGATGATGGTGGAATTCTGCAATTCATTTAGTGATATAAAACTAGAAAATACTATTGATTCTGATAATGATTATAATAAGATGCTTCATGATATTAAGAATATAATAAGAGATAAGGGCCTTATCAATGAATGGTATGATTACAGAGAAGCTTCGGAAAAAGAAATTGCTATAGAATGGTGTAATAAAAACAATATTGAATATATAGAATAGATAGAATTATATAAGGCTGATATTAGTGCTTTTCAGTATGCATTAATATCAGCTTTTATATTTAGATTAATAAATAAATTAAAGAAAAATAGAGGGAAATCTAGCATATGGTATATATTTTAATTTATTTAATAAATAGGGTTCTGATAATAAAGAAATATAAAATATCTAACTTTGACTTTCTTTGACCTATGGAATATAATGTACTTGTACAAAAGATAAAGATAGATTTTAAATTGAAGTTTATCAATTATAAGAGTTAATTATTTTGATAATCTTAAATTTAGAAGCTATAGAATTAATCTTATTAATTCAACTTATAGTAAAATTGTTTAATATTAAAGGAGGTCGTTTATATGTTTGGATTAATACCATTTAGAACTAATAATGCAAATTTAAGAGGAGAATCTTTAAGTGATTTCTTTGACGATTTCTTTAATGATGATTTTTTAACACCATTTGGAATGAATATGGATATGAGAATGGGTAAGTTTAATGCAGATGTAAGGGAAACTGAAAATGAATATCTTATTTGTGCAGAACTTCCAGGTGTAAATAAAAATGACATAAGCCTTGATTATAAGAACAATACTTTAACAATAAGTGCAAAGAGAGAAGAAGTTCATGATGAAAGTAAAGACAGCTATATCAGAAAAGAAAGAAGCTATGGTCAGTTCTCAAGATCTTTCTACTTTGATAATGTAAAGCAGGATAAGATACGTGCAAAATTTGAAAATGGTGAGCTTAAGATAATATTACCTAAAGAGGTAAAGACAAAAGAAAACAATTCAGGTATATTCATTGAATAATGTTATTTTTTTAGCCATCGTCTTGTATGAGACGGTGGCTTTTTACTTTTAAAGAGATAATACGGTCAGAAGTAAAAAACATAAAAAGGCACATGAAGATACACGGGAATTTTTAATAGAAAATGGACTTCAGGAAGAAAAGGTAAATGTAGAGGATTTAATATATAAAGCAGAATAAGACCGTAAAAAATCTATAATTTAAAGTGGATTCAGATATTGATTTATCTGAGTTTATTTTATTTTACATATATTAATCACAAAAAAAGCATATGACATGTTATAATAAAAGTAATTTAAATTATAAAAAGTAGGTGTAAAGATGGAAAACAACAACGATATTCAAAAAAGAATAGATTCGTTCTTAAATGAACATAAAATAAAAATTCAAGGTGGACAAGTAACAACAGAAAAGGAAATGGCTCTTTTATTGAACAGGATATCTAAAAATGAGATAGATAAGGGCAATTATGAAAAGGGACTATATTTTGCATTGAATGCATATGAGTTCGATAAAAATAACATATATTCAGTTTTCCTACAAGGTTTAGGATTCAGATTTACAGGCGAGTATGAAAAAGCAATAAGGGCATTTAAATATTGTAACGGCAAAAAGCATGACTTAGCTAGCTTTGCAAACATTGGCTTCTGTTTTGCAGAACTTAAGAAAGGTGAAGAAGCTCTTGATATATTTACTAAGATAATGAACAGTATGAGTGAAGATGAAGAAAAAGAAAATTCAGACTTAATGTCTTTAGTTTACGAATGTATGGGTAACATATATTTATCAAGAGAGGATGTATTAGAATTTGATCCTACAGACAAGCTTAAGATAAATTATAAATTAGCAGTAAAGTATTATAAACATTCACTTAGGTTGAATAGAGCAAACCATATGCTTCTTAACAAATTAGCTGCATGTTACTATCATTTTGATGATGAAAGAAAAGCATTATACTGTTATGAAGAGGCAGCAAAAGCAGCTCCAGATGACAGCAATTACATTGAAGCTGTAAAAGAGCTCAAGAATGCAGGAGTTACACCTGAAGTAATAGAATTTTAAAGAATAAAATATTGTAATAGGGAAAACGTAGGCAGTATAATAGCTAGACCTATGTTTTCCTATTTTTACCTGAAACGATTGTGATGAAAGAGTGATGTTTTTTTATAGTAATAGGAATTTTTATTTATTAAGTACCATAAAATTATTTCTAGCAGAATATATATTACTATTAAACAGCATAGGACAATAATATATGGAAATAATGATTGTTTCATTATTACAATTAAATTACTAAGGAGGTCTAAAAGATGGGGGACTTAGCAGTAAAAAATGTTATTATAATAATAAGCTATTTTTTAATTTATATATATGTATTAAGATATGTACAATGTTATTCATGGGGAGCACTAAGGATGATAAATAAAGGAGCCTACAAAGTATTTTCAGCAGTTGGAGCTCCGGCACATGAGACAGCCCATGCTATTGCAGCCTTATTATGTGGATTCAGGATTATAAATATAAATATATTTAAGCATGTTGAATTTATGGTTCCATCAAATTTAAGAGGAATCATAGGAAGTTTTTTTGTTTCAATTGCTCCGGCATTATTTAATATAATAATATTCACTATAGTGTGCTCAAAAAGTGATAATATATATTTTAATTTCTTAATGTTTTTAATATTGATAAGCTGTATTGCACCAAGCAATTCTGACATAAAGGGAATGTTTGCTGCAATAATAATTGGAATAATAATCATGGTGATTGCTGCATATGCAGTTGGATGGGCAGTGCCTTCAGTTAATGTATACGTGAAGAACAGTATACTTCTTGTTGGAAAGTTCTATGCATCATACCTTGCAGTACTGACGGCTATAGTTACAGTGAAAGGATGTATAGTAAACAGAACAATAAACCCAATTTATATTTTGAAGCTGTATAAGGATCTTCTTTTAAACGGTCTTCAGATAATGGCAAGATGCAGCTAATAAATGAATTTGAAGTTTTAATAAAATCAATAGAACCTTCTGCAGAATACAATAAGAAAATGTGTTCTGTAGGAGGTTCTTTCATAATAAATTTTGAATTATGTAATTTTAGTACAAAAAATCATATATAAGAGTTGTATATATAATATGGAAATAATTGTAATTTATATATGGGAGAAGATGCAGTTCAATGAAGTATATTAAAAGATTAGTTGCATGGGCTTTGTTATCATTGATTATTCAAGTTGGAACATTGTTCATATTAGATAGGTTTATTTTTGCACAGTCATCAGAATTTCAAAGCAAGAAGATAGAATTAGAAAAACCTTACGAAGACAAGATTAACATAAAGATACCTAAGGGAGCAGATGATATAAAGATATCTTATAATGGAAAATATATGACTTATTATAATAATGACAGACTTAATATAATAGAAACTAAAAGTGGCACTTCAAAAAAAGTTGAAACTAATAAGAAGGGTGAAATATTGTATTATGAATGGCTCAGCGAGAGAGATATGATTGTTATTCTAGAAAAGGTTAATAAAAAGGGGAAGGATATGATAGAACTTGTAACATATAATCCTAAAAATGCAGCAACATCATTTGTAACTGAAATCTGTTCATATGAAAGTGGTATGGAAATAAAAAATGTTACTGAATCAGTGTTTACAAGTGTTTATTATGTTTATGTAAGCAATCCAGGAGGTTATGACAGATGTTTCAGGATAGATATAAACAATGATAAGTTTGATGTTTCTATTAAAAGTGCAGCAATGTCAAATATGGAGGTTATTCCACACACAGACAGGCTTATATATGATGATTCTGTAAACAGCATTATTTATGCTACAAGTCCTGATTTAAAATTGAAATTCAATACAAACAATAAATTAAGGCTTATAGGTATAGATAGAAATGATGTTATTTATGTAGGAGAATTGAGCGGAGACAAGATTTCAGGAATAATATATGGAAAGATTAATGAAGATATATCAAAATGGAGTAGTATAAAGCTTGATTCGCTAGTAAATTCAAATGATTTATTCTTTAATTCTGAAAGCCAAATTCTAGTAAATAATATTCTTGAAGGAAAGATTAAAAATATGACAACAGGGAAAGAAGTTGAATATACAGGAAAGTTTATTGATGCAAAAGATGGGTTCATTGCAGTAAATAATGACGGGAAGCTTGTCTTTGAACAGATAAAGGATAAATAGATAGGAAGCAGCAGATGATTATATAGTAATATATCAATATAAGGGTTTCATCTTTAAAGCCTATATATATTAAAAAAACAGAACTGATTTTAGAATCAAACCAGTTCTGTTTTTTTATGTCCTATTTAGAAATTTATTGGAAATGTGTATAAACTCCCTTAAAGCAGGAGAAATCCATTTATCTTTATGATATATAACCTGGGAGATTATATTAAGGTCTGGACCTTTCCAGTTTAATGGAATAAGCTTGCCAGATTTGACTTCATCCTTTACAGCTATTTCAGGAAGTACAGTTATTCCAAGTCCACTCATTGTAAACTGTTTTATTGCCTGTACACTTCCTGTTTCCAATGTGATATTTGGTTTTATTCCACTATCCTTAAGTACTCTTTCAAAAGCAGCCCTGTAGCTGCATCCTGTTTCTGTAAGTATTAGTGATTGGCTTTCAATATCTTTTGGAAGTATTTTATCTTTGTGTATTAAAGGATGGCCAGGATAAGCAAGGAGAAGCATTGGCTCTGGCAGTTCAACTTCAGATATAAATTCATCAGAATCTATTTTTACACCTAATGAAAAGGCTACATCAATGAGATTTTCTGATAAGTAATGTCTGAAATCTGAACAGCTTCCGAATTTCAATGAAACATCAACATCAGGATAAAGAATCCTGTATTCTTTTAGTATTTCAGGCAGGCGCAATACACATAATGATTCTGCTGCACCGATTGTAAGTGTACCGCTTGGCTTATCTTCATTAGAAACTGTTGTTTTTATATCTGTAGATAATTTTAAGATTTGTTTTGCATAAGGTAATAATTTTTTGCCTTCGTGTGTCAGTGTTGTAGTTTTTCCTATTCGTTCAAATAACTTTACGTTCAATTCACTTTCAAGAAGCTTGATTTGAGTTGTAATAGTAGACTGAGCGTATCCTAAAGCATCAGCTGCCTTTGTAAAGCTCTGCAACCTGCTTATTGTTAAAAATGCATTAAGCTGTTTAAAATCCATATAAATCACCTCTATTAAAAAAATTGATACATCTAATTTAAATTATCAATTTTACTAATGCATAAATTTATGATATCATAATTTTGACAGGAAAACAAAAACTTACTTATTGGGGTTAACAATTATCATTTAATATTGCAAATTTATTTAATTGATTATATATTTGAAAGAGGAGTTTCATTCCAGCTGATAATTTGATGATTTAAAGCTGAGATTTATCATACAGCAGTTAAAATTTATTTTTAAGATTTATATAATATAAAATAGTTTTTTCATGATAAAACATTTAAATTATACATTACATTTTAAGATTGAATTTTAGATATGATATGAAATTCAGTATAAAAAAGTGCTATTTTAATTATGAAAATAGTATTGTGTAGGAATTCAATAAATTTGTAGTATTGTAAGTAGTTTATGTTATTACTACAGTAAAATAAAAGATATAAGTTAAAGGTGGTTTGAAAAATGGAAAAGAAATTAAGAGTCGGTATCATAGGGGCTACTGGAATGGTTGGACAAAGATTTGCATGTCTTTTAGAAAATCATCCATGGTTTGATGTTGTAGCACTTGCAGCAAGTAAGAGATCAAGTGGTCTTACTTACGAAGAAGCAGTAGGTGACAGATGGAAAATGGATGTTCCAATGCCAGAAAAGTATAAGAAAATGGTTATAATGGATGCAGATAATGTTGAGGAAGTGTGCAGCAAAGTTGACTTTGTATTTTGCGCAGTTTCATTAAATAAAGAAGAAACTAAAAAATTAGAAGAAAGATATGCTAAGTGTGAAACTCCAGTAGTTTCTAATAACTCAGCAAATAGACACACTCCAGATGTTCCAATGATTATACCAGAAATCAATGGTGAACATGCGAGAGTTATTGAAGATCAAAGAAAGAGACTTGGAACTACAAGAGGATTTATTGCAGTTAAGCCTAACTGTTCTATTCAAAGTTATGTTCCAGCATTAAATGCATTAAAGGAATATGGCCTTGAAGAAGTGGTAGTTTCAACTTATCAGGCTATTTCAGGTGCAGGTAAGACATTTAATGAATGGCCAGAAATGGTAGACAATGTAATACCATACATTGGTGGAGAAGAAGAAAAGAGTGAAATAGAACCATTAAAAATCTGGGGAACTGTTGAAAATGGTGTTATTGTTGATGCTAAGGCTCCAGTTATTTCAGCTCAATGTGTAAGAGTTGCAGTTTTAGATGGGCATTTAGCAACTATTTCAGTAAAATTCAAGAATAAACCAAGCATCCAGGAAATAATAGATGCATGGAATAACTATAAGGCTCCAGAAATAGTGTTAAATCTTCCAAGTGCACCAAAGCAGTTCATAAGATATATGGAAGAAGATAATAGACCACAAACTCAATTAGACAGAGATTACGAAAATGGAATGGGTATTTCTATGGGAAGACTTAGAGAAGACAAGATCTTTGATTACAAATTTGTAGGTCTTTCACACAACACATTAAGAGGAGCAGCAGGCGGCGGAGTTTTATCTGCTGAATATTTAACTGCGGCTGGATATATTACTGCTAAATAATATTAGTAATATAGTGAGTTAAAAACAAATTACTATAAATGATCATCCTGATTAGACGTTGGAGGAATTCAATGGTAGTCAGGATGATTTTTTATCTTGTGAATAGTAATTTAAAATTTATATTATAAATATTGCTAAAATGTGAACTGATTTAATATTCAATGAATAATATGCACTATGTAGAGTATTAACAAATGAATAAAAATAAATCAACGACGAGCAGGTAAAAATATGTTTATAGATTTTAATGATATCATGTTTGGAATAAGAAGCGGAAGATATATGTATATAGGTTCTGGATCTTCAAGAAGAGTGTATGATTTAGGAAATGATTATGTTGTTAAAATCGCTAAAAACGATGCAGGAATAGAACAGAACAGAGCAGAATATTATATTTCATCTGAAGATTATTCTGGAATTTTTGCAGAGGTATCAGGCGTATCTAATGATTACAGAATGCTTGTAATGAGGAAAGCTAAAAAGATAAAAGACATACGTAGTGTATGGAACTATTTCAATGCAGAAGACAAGTATGAATTTCGTCATTCCAAACAGATGCAGAGACTTAAGGAAAAATATAGATTACTTTTAGGTGATTTTGAAAAGACAAGCAGCTGGGGGATTATTGATGGACGTCCTGTAATCATAGATTATGGATTTACACGATATGTTCAAAGAAAGTACTACCATTAATCATTAAAAAGCTTTATATATAGTATATTTTCCTTTATATTTAATGTTTCTAATTTTGAAACTTTATAGATTTAAAGTTCTTTAATTCTAGAGGACTTTAAATCTAAATTTATAAAAATATAGCCATTGGTGATTTGTTTTGTCCATTTAATTTATAGTACTCCGTATAGGTTAATTGAATATTCATATGTATAATGCAAACAGGATATCATTATATATTAAAGCCGTAGTATTTAATATATTGCGGCTTTAATTATTTGTATTAAGAGAAATATCAAATAGTTTAATATTATTCATAAATATAACTTTAATAAAAACTTAAAAAAATGGCATTAACATTACACTTATACTATAAAATAATTTGAAAATATGATATATTAATAATAAAAAGGGGCGATTTTAATGAAAAATAAAATTATAGCAGTAAGCGTTGTAATAGTAGTATTACTTTGTGGAATTGGATATTGCAGCAATAAAATAATTAATAAAAATAATTCTTTTCAAGGCAGTCTTGATAGAAAGGAAATGTATCCTGTGGATTCATTAAGGTATAAATTTTTATAAAAATATTGTAAAATTATAATGTATTTGAAGTAAGATTATATAAGGCTTAAACGATGATAAAAATAATAAACTAAAAAGTAATTATATAGGAGTGAAAGAATAAATTTGAAAAATAAATAAAAAATTTTTAAAAAAGCTATTGATTTGTAAATAAATTTGCAATATAATGATTACAACATAAACGAAATGATGGAAAGCAAAATAAAAGTTAATAAGATGCAATGATGCATTGATGAAGAAAAGTAAATTCTATTGATGATTTTTAGAGAGCAGATGATGGTGGGATATCTGTATGAGTCTTGAATTGAAAGAACACTTTGGAGCAGTTAACCGAAAGTTAATTTTATTTAAATTGATTAGTAGACTTAACCGGAGTCACACCGTTATATGTGAAGGATATAGAGAAAGTTAGAACATTTTATTACGTAAATTTAACTTTTAAGGTATTTAGATATTTGCAGAGTTTAGTTTATGAAATAAGATTGTTGTATGTTTTATAAATTAAGCTCTGTATCTGTTGAGGTGAACTTTTTATAAGTTAAATTTGGGTGGTACCGCGTGATATATGAATATATAATCTCGTCCCTGTGCAAAGTGCATAGAGACGGGATTTTTTTGTTGTCTGTTTTAACCTCTTTATGCATTATAGAGAACCTTTTTTAAAAATAGATGTAAATAAAATACAACTAATACTTTTATTATAATAAAAGTAAATAAAATAAAGTTTATGAGCAAAGGAGCAATGAGCAATGGAAAGAACATTTATTAAAGATTTAGCTGTAGGTGGAGAAGAAGTTTTATTAAGAGGATGGGTGCATAAAATAAGAGATTTATCACATGTGTCGTTTATAATGCTTAGAGACAAGTCAGGAATAATTCAGCTTGTGTGTACTAAGGAACAGATTAAAGGTTTAAGACTTGAAAATTCAATAGAAGTTAAAGGAATTGTAAAAGCAAATGAAAAGGCTCCAAAAGGAATTGAGATAGAAGTAAAGAGCATTGATGTTACTGGAAAAGTTTATTATGACAAGCTTCCATTTGAAATTCAAGGATATAAAAATAAAGTATCACTTGAAACTCAGCTTGATTATAGAACAATAAGTCTTAGAATACCTAAGAAAAAAGCAATTTTTAAAATTCAAAATGAAATAGAAGAAGCATTCAGAAGTTATTTTAAGAGTCATGATTTTGAAGAAATCCATACTCCAAAGATAATAAACTCAGGAACTGAAGGTGGTTCAGAAATGTTTACTGTAGATTACTTTGGAAGAAGGGCATTCCTTGCACAAAGTCCACAGTTCTATAAACAGATGATGGTTGGGGCAGGTTTTGAAAGAGTTTTCGAAGTTGGATATGCCTATAGAGCAGAACTTCATAACACATGGAGACATTTAAATGAGTACGTGAGTCTTGATGTGGAAATGGGATTCATCAAGGATGAAAAAGACTTAATGAAAGTGGAAGAAGATTTCTTAAGACACATGTTCAAGCACCTTAAGGAAACATGTGCAGAAGAACTTAAGCTATTTGATGTTGAACTTCCAGATGAATTAGAAATTCCAAGAATCCCACTTGATAAGGCACAGGAAATATTATTAAAGGAATTTGGAAAGAAATCTCCAGTAGGAAACATTGACAATGAAGGTGAAGCTTTATTCCATAAATATGTAAAAGAAACTTATAACTGTGACTTTGTATTCCTAACAGATTATCCAACAGCAAAGAGACCAATGTATGCTATGGAATGTGAAAATAACCATGAAATGACAAAGAGCTTTGACTTGATTTATAAGGGTGTTGAAATTACAACTGGTGGACAAAGAATTCACGATTACGAAATGTTAAAAGCTAAGATGGAAAGGCTTGGATTGAAAATAGAAGATTTTGCATTTTATTTAGATACCTTTAAGTATGGAATGCCGCCACATGGAGGATTTGCAATAGGTCTTGAAAGAATTACAATGCAGATGCTAGGACTTGGCAATATAAGAGAAGCATCATTATTCCCAAGAGATATGAAGAGATTAATGCCATAAGTGAGACTCCAAATTTTATATTTGGGTATTCGAACTTAGCTAATTACCAGAAGAAGTTAGCTGCTATGATACTAAGAGAGCAGGATGTGTCTTTGGGATGAATTAAAATGAAATATATTAAAGAAAGGATAGTTAGTGATATTTAATGGTTAGAATTTAGTTAACAGAAATAGTTGATGAATAAAGATTTATAATTAAAAATTTTCCAATCAATTCTTAACTGTTAACTCCTAACTGTTAACTAACTAATTGGTGTGTTTATGAACGTAACTATTGATGAAGTAAAATATATAGCAAAGCTTGCAAAATTAAATTTCAGTGAGGAAGAAGCAGAAAAGTTTGCAGGTGAATTTGAAGGGATATTAGAAAATTTTAAATATTTAAACGAACTAGATTTAGAAATTCATGATGATGAAGAAAAGATAGAATTAAAGCCAGTAATGAGAAAAGATGAGGTCAAGAAATTTGACTGCGGAGATTTATTCAGAAACGTTAAAGATAAGCAGGATACTTATATCAGAGTACCAAAGATTATTGAATAGGATGGTGAGCATGTAATGAAATTAACATTAAAAGAAATGGTAAGTAAAATAAAGAGTCGTGAATTATCAAGTGAAGAAGTTGTATCATCTTACTTGAAGAATATACGCGAAAAGGAACATGGGGTTAATGCTTTTTTAACAGTAATGGGTGATGACGCTTTAGCAAAGGCAAAAGAAATAGATAAGAGAATAGCAGATGGAGAAAAGCTTGGAGCCCTTGCTGGAATTCCAATTGCAGTAAAGGATAATATCTGTACAGAAGGGGTAAAGACTACATGTGCTTCAAAAATGCTGCAGGATTTTGTACCTCCTTATGATGCAACTGTTGTAAAAAAACTTATTGCAGAAGACGCAGTAATCATTGGTAAAACAAACATGGATGAATTTGCAATGGGATCTTCAACAGAAAACTCTGCATTCAAGAAAACTGCAAATCCAAGAGATTTAAGCAGGGTTCCAGGAGGATCATCAGGTGGATCAGCAGCTGCTGTTGGTGCTGATATGTGTCCAGTTTCTCTTGGATCTGATACAGGTGGATCAATAAGACAGCCAGCAGCTTTTTGTGGAGTTGTAGGTCTTAAGCCAACATATGGTCTTGTTTCAAGATTTGGACTTGTCGCATTTGGTTCATCTCTTGACCAGATTGGACCTTTTTCACAAAATGTTGAAGATAGTGCTTATATGCTTAATATAATCTCTGGTACTGATCTTTATGATTCAACAAGCATTCGAGAGCTTCCAGAAATTGATTATACTGCATCTCTTAAAGATGGCGTAAAGGGAATGAAAATTGGTGTTCCTGAAGAATTTTTCGGAGAAGGCTTGGATGCAGAAATAAAAGAAACAGTAGAAAAGGCCATTGAAACATTAAAGGAAAATGGTGCAGAAGTTGAAATGATATCACTTCCTATAATAAAAGATGGACTAGCAGCTTATTACATCATGTCATCTGCAGAGGCTTCAACAAACCTTTCAAGATATGATGGAATAAGATATGGATACAGACCAGAAAAGTTCGACAGTGTTGATGAACTTATGGAAAAGAGTAGAACAGAAGGATTTGGTCCTGAAGTTAAGAGAAGAATCATGATAGGAACTTATGCTTTATCATCAGGATATTATGATGCATACTACAACAAGGCAGATAAATTCAGAACAAAGTTAAAACATGATTTATCTAAGACATTTAAGAAGTATGATTTAATACTAGGACCAGTTTCACCAGTACTTCCATTCAAGTTAGGTGAAAAGAATGCTGATCCATTATCAATGTACCTTGCAGATATATATACAATAAACGTAAACCTAGCAGGCATACCAGCTATATCAATTCCGGGAGGAGTTTCAAAAGACGGTCTTCCAATAGGTATTCAGCTAATGGGTGATATGCTTTGTGAAGAAAAAATATTCAAGGCAGCTTACAGCTTAGAGCAGTCTTTGAAGGTAGAATTATAGGAGGATAAAGATATGAACTTAGAAACAGTAATAGGTCTTGAAATACATGCCGAATTAAAATCTAAAACAAAAATATTCTGCTCATGCTCAACAAAGTTTGGAGCAAAGCCTAATGAAAATACATGTCCTATATGTACAGGTGTACCAGGAACACTTCCTGTATTAAATGAAGAAGTTGTAAATTTAGCAATAAAAGCTGGAACAGCACTTGGATGTAAAATAAATAAGTTCAACAAGATGGACAGAAAGAATTATTTCTATCCTGACCTTCCTAAAAACTACCAGACTTCACAGTTCGATAAGCCAATCTGCGGTGAAGGCCTTGTTGAATATGACTATGAAGGAAAACATGTAAAGGTAAGAATAAACAGAATTCATATAGAAGAAGATGCAGGTAAGCTAGTCCATGTTGAAGGAGAACCAATATCATTAATTGACTATAACAGAGTTGGTGTGCCTTTAGCTGAAATAGTTACAGAACCAGACATGAGAAGCGTAGGAGAAGCAGTTGAATTCTTAAGAAGATTAAAATCTATTCTTGAATATGCCGGAGTTTCAGACTGTCGTATGGAGCAGGGATCTTTAAGATGTGATGCTAATATTTCTTTAAGACCTGTTGGAAGTGAAGAATATGGAACTAAAGTAGAACTTAAGAACATAAACTCATTCAGGGAACTTGAAAAGGCTCTTAAAAAAGAAGAAAAGAGACAGAGAGAACTTATTAATTTTAACGAAGGACATAAGATTATTCAAGAAACAAGAAGATGGGATGCAGCAAAAGGTAAGACAATTTCAATGCGTTCAAAGGAACAGGCTCATGATTACAGATATGTTGTTGAACCAGACTTACCACCAGTTATTCTTTATGATGAACAAATAGAGGAAATAAAGAATTCTCTTCCAGAAATGCCTGATGAAAAGAAAGAAAGATTCTTAAATGAATATAAGCTTACTGAAAAGGAAGTAGATATTCTTATATCAGACATCGGACTTTCAAAATTCTTTGAAGCTGTAGTAAAAGAAGGGGTAACACCTAAAATCGGTGCAAACTGGATACTTGGAGATATTTTAAGAATTCTGAAGGAAAAGAAGATAGAGTCAGAAGAAATGACTTTAGATGCAGTAAATTTTGCAAAGCTTCTTAAAGTTGTAGATGAAGGAAAGATAAGCAATAATATAGGAAGGGAAGTACTTGAGGATATTTTTGATGAAAATAAGGATCCTATGATTGTAATAGAAGAAAAAGGATTAATGCAGATAAGTTCTACTGATGAATTAGAAAAGATGGTGGATGAAGTGATTGCAGCAAATCCACAGTCAGTAGAAGACTATAAGGCTGGTAAGAAACAGGCAGCAGGATTCCTTATGGGTCAGGTTATGAAAAAGACTCAGGGTAAAGCAAATCCAAAGGTTTGTAAAGGCCTTATAGATGAAAAATTAAGCAGCCTATAATTTATTAATCAAAACATCAGAGTTATATTTTCTAATGAGCTGATTTTTATATAACCTGAAGCTTATCATTTTTTCAGGTGCTTTAATGAAATAGGTTTTGCAGAGAATATGACTATGATAATATTTATAAGATATATTTATAAATAGAAGACCTTTTGAAGAATAATTGAAAATTTATTCATCAGAAGGTCTTTTAATTTATATTTCCTTATATTAAACTATTTCTTTGCCAAATGGCATAAGTGAAAGCTTAGCCATCTTTAATGCCTGAAGGGCAAAAGGAATTCCTACAATTGTTATGCATAGAAATAATGCGCTTATGAGATTTGCAAGGCATAATTCAAATCCGCCGAAAATTATCCAAAATATATTAAGAACAAAACTTGTAAATCCAGAAGATTCCGTCTCAACTACTTCCTTGCCAAAAGGAGCAAGCTGAAGTCGTCCCATTTTGAAGCATTGAAGTCCCACAGGGATTCCAATTATGGTTATGCACCATAAAATTCCGCATGCAAACCAGCCTAAAGCATTGAAAAATCCTCCAAATATAAACCATAAAATATTACCTAAACAACTCATTTTAATTTACCTCACAAGATTATATATCTAATATAAGTATTATATCATAGGATTATATTAAATTTTCTGAAGAATATTGAAAGATTTTATTATTTTATGAATATGACTGTAAGTACAAATTTATTTTAATATTAGCTGTAATACTAGAATAATCATTAAGTAAAGAGCATATTTATATTAAAAGAATAGGATGATTATCATTTGAAGAAGTGCAGTGATAAAAAGATATGAGAATTATAAGGGAGGGTAATATGAATGAGCAGTATGAAAAAAGTATTTGAAAACGAGACGCAGACAAGAATAAACTTAATGGGTCCATCTAAATCTTGCAAATCAACACTGATATCAAAACTTGCAAAACGGGGTATCTTTGATGAGCAGGATAGGATTGAAAACAATCTTTTTCCAACAGAAGTACTGTACTCTTCTCCTAGAGACAATTATACTAAAGTTTATCTTGATTTTGAGGAAAAAGATGAGGTTATATATAGGGTTAAGAAAGCAATACTCAATTTAATTGACGAAGTATTCATGGAAGAGCTGAAGAACAATGATATTAAAGCAATGGATTTTAATTTTGATGGTAAGTTTGAAAGTATAGCTGATGATAAAATTAAACTGCCATTAATGAGAATGTTCAATAAAGTTTCAATTAGTGAAATATTTAAAAATATTGATTTTGATAAACTCTTTAATGATTTAAGTAAAATAAATAGAAATGACAATATTGAAGAAAATGATAAGTTTATATGGAAGGAATATTTCAGTGATTTTCAATCTGAGTTGGGAACATATTATGATAAATGGATGGAAAAGCTTTCAAAATGCTATGCACATGACGAAGAAGGATGTAAATATGAAAACGAATATAATGATCATGAATATAGTGACCATGAGTATAGTGAACGGTTTTACAACAGCAGTTTTAAACAGCTTCTTAGACTGATCTATGGCAGGGAAGAATCATGTGGGTTAATAATAAAGAGAGCATATATAAAAGTTCCAGCTACTAAAAATGAATATTCAAGAAGCATTTTTATTGATTATAGCAACAAGGATATAAACAGCCATATTGCATCTGATATTTTAAACAGGGTAAGCGAAGATTATAAAGAATTATTTATACTTGTTGGAAGCTGTAGTGATAGGAGTTCTGATTTGTTTAATATAAGGGATTCTGTAAATAAGATTACACTTGAAAAGAGAGTATTCTGCATATTGAATAAGTTTGACTTATATAGGAACAATATTCAGATTACAAAATCTGATGCAATTGATACGATAAAGCATAAAACTTCAAGGCTTTTAGGGATAAAAGAAAATAGAATAATAGTAACTGAAAAATTTATGGACATTGACCCAAATACATTGGAGCTTCTTCAATCAGACAATGATTTTACAAGGCTCTTTAAGCTTATAAAAATGCAGAGTCAGAATTTTATTAAACCTATAAAAATAAGGAATTCTTCAAAGGATAATGTTATAAGTATATCACTAAATCAGGAAAGAATGAGTGTACAGGCACTTATGAATATGCTTTATGATAGATATAATGGTTATCTTGTAGACTTATGGGGCGATATAATAAAACATGAAAAAGATGATGATAAGAGGAAAAAATATTACTATAATTGTGTAAGAAATATCATAAAAAATAGGAAAGATGATTTTAAAGGATTTAAATGTGAAAAGAAGGGATTTATCAATTATAATAAATCAATTGATTTCAGCATTACACATGGAGACTATAATGACAGTAAGAAAATAGTGAAAATGCTTGTAAACTATGGTTATCATACTGTAGGATTTAATTCTCATGAAAATAAGATTTTAGTTACTGTAAATGGTGAAATATCAAAGGAAGATAAAGAAAACTTAATAAGATTAATAAAAGGAAGACTTGAAGAAAGTGCAGTGAAGTATTTTGAAAATGCTTTTTTAATGGATATAAGCAGGAAAAAATTTAATGTGAACAGTTTGAGAAGTTGTTTGGAATTTGAAAAGAGTATAACTATAGATGATTTTTATAATGCCTTTAAAGAGGCATTTAAGAAGATGAGTGAAAACATTGAAAGATATGAAGTATCTTTTATAGAGTGATATGCAATAAAGTATTATTTCATGTAAGCTTACTTGAAATACTGACAGGATAGTTTTTAGCTATATAAAGTTTATATATTAATTA
>JAEWQX010000033.1 GCA_023399035.1 Bacillota bacterium
ATAATCATCTGCCTTGCAAATTGAAATTTCATTACTGGTGTATTTCTATATGAATTTACATCCATAATTCTTTTAAATTCTCTCCATATGCTTGAAAAAGCTTTTTTATTAAGTTCACGATAAGCAGGAGAATCTTTCCCCCCAAGAATTGCAACAACCTTCTTTACTGCAAGTGTTCTTAATTCTTCCTGCTGGCTGTAATCAATAGTCATGTTGTTTTCCAGCTTTTCAATTCTGTTTCCAATCTCAACTGTACGTTTATCTATGCAGAATATTGCCTTTAGTTCAGGTGAAAGTTCCTTTTCATTTACTTGATATGATCCATTCCTTCTTATCTCTGGAAGAACATCTACTGCAATCCATCTCTGAAATGAATGTGTTTTTTCATTATTCTATAAAAAAATAATTGAAATGTATGTGATTATTTATGAAAAAACAAAGTTTAAAAATGAGGCTCCTTGAAGATGCAATGATCACTGGAATACTGATGGCTACAAATACAGCTGTATTTGCTGATGAAGAAGCTGCTGTTTTACAGTTATTTGATACAGCTGAATAGCTCAATATTTATTTACATCATTAAAAGTAGAGGTATCACTAAGCACAGTGATACCTCTACTTTTTTCATATTCATATGGTTTATTTTATTTTCCCAAGTTGTTGGGAAAATGGTCTTGTTTTCCCAGAATGTTGGGAAACATCATCTTACTTTCCCAGGATATTGGGAAAAAGCATAAAATCCTAGTTAAACTTCCCAACTAATTCCATGATTTCATCTTCAAACTTTTCAGCATATTCTTCGAAGTCAACGTTCTTAGCTTCAATGTTTAAAGCAAGTTCATACATGAATTGTGGGATTTCTCTTGCAAGAAGAACTCCATAAACTTTTGCAAGCTTAGTATTTCCTTCTCCAAATGTTCCATTTATGTGTAATTCAAAGGCATCTTCCAATACATCATTGAACTTCTTCTTCTTTCCAGTAAGTCCTATTAATGCTCCCTGATGGAATGCACATGAATTTCCGCATCCTGATATATGAATGCTTGGAAGTACGTCTTTAGAATATCCCTTTTCTTCGAAGTACTTAAGGATATCTACTAGCATAGTCTGGCTTGCTCCAAGTCCTATCTGACATACTGGAGATCCAATACATGACACGCTTTGTGAAAGTCTTGTTTCTCCACCGCATCCTGAAGTTGCCTTTAATATTTCTTCTGCTTCTTTTCCATTAAGGTTTCTTATGTAGATACCTTCTGTCATTGTAAGTCTTAATTCAATATCCTTCATATCACCAATAAGGTTTAAGATATTCTTTAAGTCTTTTAATGCCGCCTGTCCGCCAACTGGATGGAAGTATACGCTGTATAATCCTTCCTGCTTTTGTTCAACTAATCTATTATCTTCAATATCTGTCTTTATTCCTTCTTTAGCACATTCAACATTTTCAATGTTAACTGTTAAATCTTCCTGTGATTTAACTTCTGCTAAATGCTTATTGAAGCAGTTTTTGAATTCTTCTTCACCCATTCTTTCAAGGATGTATCTTACTCTTGCTTTAGCTCTGTTGTTGTAGTCACCTTCTGCAACGAATAATCTTACCATTGCTTCAACATAATATAAAACTTCACTTGGATCACATAATTCATCAAGGGCAACACCAACTTTAGGATTCTGTCCAAGACCTCCGCCTATGTATACCTTGAATACTTTCTTTCCATCTTCTTTTACTGCTAAAAATCCTAAGTCAGTCATGCTGCAGTGAGCTGCATCCTTGTCTCCATTTGAGAATGATACCTTAAGCTTTCTTGGAAGCTTATATCCTCTGATTCTTTGTAAAAAGTATCTGTTTACTAATAGAGCATATGAAGAAACGTCAAATGCTTCATCCTTTTCAACCCCTGAAAGTGGTGATATTGCTACATTTCTTGGGAAGTTTCCGCCTGCCCCTCTTGTGTATATATCATTTTCAAGAGCTTCTTTCATCAAATCACAGATTGCATCTATAGATAATCCATGGAACTGGATTGCCTGTCTTGTTGTAAAATGGATTTTTTCAAGGCTGTTTTCTTCTGCCTTAGATACAAACCACTTCATTTCATCAAGGCTTACAACTCCTGATGGAGTTCTGAATCTTATCATGAATGTGTTTCTGCTTTTTTCAGCATAAACTCCCATTCCTCCTGATGCATGTTTAAAATCCATGACTGACATTTCTTTTTCTAAAAATTTGTGTCCTTTTTCTCTGAATCCTTCGATTTCACCAAATAACTGTTGTTTTAATTCGTTCATAATCTCTCTCCTCATCTCTTGTTCATCGCCTTAAGCTGTAATGGCTCTCTTTTGTAGATCAGCACTGTTTCAAAGAATTGGTGTTGATAATAAATAAAAGCAGCACATGCTGCTTTTATTTCCACTAAATTATAATATAACTTCCATTCTGATTTTATTCAATATAAAAATCAAAATTTTCTTATACTTATTCCTTATAATTATAATTATAATTTGCCTATATGATATTAATTAATAATGATTGTCCACTATTTCACCAGTCATTTTTCAATCATCACATTATTCACATAGAATTCTTCCATATCATCTAACCTGAGGCAGGCAAGCTGCCCATTGACCATTGCACCAAAACAGCACCCGCAGTCTATATAAATTGTACCGAATCTCTTTAATATAGTATTGCATCCATCCTCTATATTTTGAACAGGGGTATGTCCGCATATAACCGTATAATCCCTGTACTTTTTTTCTTTCCCTATATTTTCCCTGCTCCATACACATATATCTTCGCTCTGTGCAAGAAATTCATCAAGCTCAAGGCTGTCATCATAATTTTCAAAACCTGAATGAACAAAAATAAACTTATCTACCACCTTTATGAGTGGCAGCTCCTTCACATAGCTGTACACCTTTTCAATTTCCCCCTGGCCTCTTTCATGCAGCTGGCTGTGTGTCACATATCCTCCGTTGAAATACCACAAAATATAGTCTTTGTTTTCAATTGCATCCTGAAACATCTTTTCATGATTTCCTTTAAGCATCACTATATTTTTTCTTTCCAATATATAATCCAACACTTTTAGAGGCTGTGGTCCTCTGTCAAATATATCACCCAGAATATACAGTTCATCATCATCACTGAATTTTATCTTATGAAGCATTTCCATAAACTCAGAGTAGCATCCATGTATATCTGACATAACATACCTGCTCATCTGCCTCACTCCTTTTACCATATTATTATCTTAAGAATCATAAAGCACCAATAATACTATATATTCATATTATTCAATTACTGACAATATTATTTTCCCCATTAATAAATTATATCATTTTTTCAGCTCTTAATTACATAAACTGGATAATATTTTTTCTTAATATAATGATAACATTACCATTAAACTATAACTTTCCATAGAAGTCAGAATAACTTATTCCTGTAAAAGCAATTATTTAATAATAAAAGCTGCATGCAATAGAATATATTCTACTACTTGCAGCTTTAAACAGGATTTTAACACATAATCCCAATATATTCTATAAGCATATTTCATATAAAAACTGTCCACAAAGCACTTACTTAAAATAAATCTGTTATAACCTTTTATTTTTTTGTATATATTATATAATAATAACATAGTGTATCTTTCAGGGCTTTATGTATGCCTTGAAATGACGATAAATATTAATATATAAAAAGCGTGTAATCCGGGGAGGTTTTAAAATGCATAATGTATTAACACAAGAAAATATGAAAAAATTACAGGAAGAATTAGACTATAGATTGACTGTAAAAAGAGCTGAAATTGCTAAGGAAAAATTAATAGCTGCTGCTCATGGTGATAGATCTGAAAATGCTGAATACAAAGAAGCATGTGCAAACTACAGAGAAAACGACAACAGGATTCAATATCTTATGACTATGATTTCAACTGCAACAGTAATCGATGATGAAAATACAGACAAGTCAGCACTTGGCATAAACAGCAAGGCAAAAGTTAAGTTCATTGAAGATGATGAAGAAGAAATCATCACTCTTGTAACTACTATGGACCTTGATCCTGAAAACATGATGATAAGCATAGAATCTGATTTAGGAAAAGCACTTATGGGTAAGAAAGCAGGAGATGTGGTAGAAGTTGAAGCTCCAGGTGCTAAATACTCTGTAGAGGTTTTGGAAATCCTATAATTTAAATATTTAATAATATGAAATAACTCATCAATCATGCAGAATATTTATTCTGTCCTGCATAGTTGATGAGTTATTTTTAAGTTTTGTTCTCCTGCTCATTTTTAAGAAGCTCCAGAATAACATAAGTTCTCTGTCCAAGCTTATCATTCAGCTTGACATTTGCCACACGACTTTCAATTTCTTCTGGCAGATCAAACATATCAATAACATGAAGGCTCTTGTTTTCATAATATGTCTTTAAGTATTCCTTCCCTGCCTGACCGCTGCTTAATAGGAGGAAATTCTTATGAATTGACTCCTTTACGTTCATTTCCTGTGCAATAAAATCAATCCAGCTTGTAAATGTATTAAGGTTATAATCATTTAGTGAATAACCCACAAATAAAAACACATGATCAATTAGCAGTGACTTTAAAAATATCTCAAGCACTCTGTGGCTTTCTGAATACTGAAGGTAATCATCTTCCTTGAATACTATACCTTTAACATCATCAATATCTCCATGCATTTTAATGAGATAATTATTCCCCTTTACTTTTAAAAGGTCCTTGTCTGTAGTAATAATTTCATAATCCCTTAAAACATTATCCATAAGCTTATCATAATTTGTAGTAACTATATGCTTTGGATGGATTTCAGCAATAAGCTCATTAATTATATTGGGCTTCACATCTAAATCAAAACATTTAAGAAGTGTCTTATAATACTCCTTATGTCCCTCAGATTTATCTATGCCATAAAAATACTGGGGAATTCTGATATATTCATCAGTTGTAAGCCTATGCTCAGGATATCCTATCTTTTCTGCAAATACCCTTACAGCCTGCCCCCAGGTTGGTACTCCGGAATTTTTTGAAACTCCTGCACCAACAAATATTACAAGTTTTTCATTATCAAGCGCTTCTTTTAATTCATCAATCATATTATAGAAATCCATTTTATCACCTATACATACTTATTAATAAATTTCTGTTTTTGCTTTCTAATAATCTCTTTTTCTGTTAATACCATGCACAATTTCTTCTGAACTGGTTCTAAACATTATTGAAACTCCCTTGAAAAGCAGAAGAAGTTCAGTATAATCTCATCCATCAGATTAATCTCCTACTTCATCTGAAGTTTTTCATTTACTCATTTTTACTTTTTCATATAATAGTATAAAAATATGTAAAGGAAGTAAAATTTATTATACATTTCCTTTTTTCTTTTCAAATTCATCAATCATAGTCTGAGTAAGGCTGATTAAAAGATCTCTTGGTGGAATCTCATCATATCTGAACCATGTTCCTTCTGCAAGCTCATCTTCTTCAAGTGTCACCTTTTCATCACCATCTAGGTCTGCAAAAAATCCTACAAGAAGTGTGTTTGAAAATCCCCATGGCTGGCTTCCAAAGTATCTTATGTTTTTTACCTTAAGGCCTACTTCTTCCATGACTTCACGTTTTACCGTGTCTTCAACAGATTCACCAACTTCCACATATCCTGCAACGAGAGCATACTTTCTGTATTTTCCTCTTGAATACTTAGTAAGAAGAATCTTATCCTTATTTTTTACTCCTACAATAACAGCTGGTGCTATTGATGGATA
>JAEWQX010000044.1 GCA_023399035.1 Bacillota bacterium
ATAGAAGAAGCATTGAGAATATTGGACAAGGGTTGATTGACAATAATGAGCAATTTTCTCTGGCATTTATTGATCTTGATAATTTTAAAAAGATAAATGATTCCTATGGACATAATGTTGGTGATGATGTCCTATGCAAGATAGCTGATCACTTATTGTCTTATAATGATAAAAATATAAGCTGTGGAAGATTAGGCGGAGATGAATTTATAATCCTTCTTAAGGGTGATCATAACAATGAAAAGATAATATATATAATAAAAGATATTTTTGATAGATTAAAAGAAGAGATATATTTCAAAGGAGTCAACTATAGCATAAGGGCAAGTGTAGGTATATGCTATTTCCCAGAACACGGAGATAGTATGGCAGAAATACTGCAGAATGCAGATATTGCAATGTATAGTGTAAAAAAGAATGGAGGAAATAATTACTGTATATTCCAAGGAAAACTGCTTGATTCATTAAAGATAGAATCTAAAATTGCAGAAGGACTTAGAAATGGCCAGTTTGAAGCATATTTCCAGCCTATAGGCAATTTGAAGAATGGAAAGATAAGCGGAGCAGAAGCGTTGATAAGATGGAATACTGAAAATGGAATAATGCCACCAGATAAATTTATTCCAATTGCTAAGAAAAGCGGATATATAATAGAAATAGACAAGCTTGTTATAGAACAGTCATGTAAGGTTATAAGAGAATTATTAGATAAGGGACTGGATGATTTTCAGATTTCAATCAATGCATCATTCAAACTTTTATCACAAAAGAACTTCCTTTCTGATCTCATGGAAACAATAAGAAAGCATGACATTGGAGTAAAGAACATAAAGCTTGAAATAACTGAAGATGAGACAATTGAAGATTCTGAATATATGGTAGATTTATTGAAGAGGATAAGGGAATGTGGTATTCAGGTATCCCTTGATGACTTTGGTACAGGCTACTCATCATTCAATTATATTAAGACACTTCCATTAGATGTTTTAAAGATTGATAAGAGCCTCCTATATGATCTTGAAGGCGATAAGAGAACTGAAAACATAATTAAGACAATAATAAATCTTGCACATATATTAAAGCTTACAGTAACATGCGAAGGTGTTGAAACAAGAGAGCAGCTTAATCTCTTGGAGAAACTGGATTGTGACAACATTCAGGGATATTATCTAAGCAGGCCTCTTCAAGTGGATAGATTTAGAGAATTTATTGAAGAATATATTGAGAACTTTGAAGATAAAAAATTTGTCTGATAATTTGTGAATATACAGCTTAAACTATTAATGGATATTATTACACTTTATTAATAGTTTATATGAATAAAATTCAAATTAATATTATGATGTGAATATTTTATATTAGCAGAATAAGAAGATAAAATATAATATACAAGATTATATAATTTTTTTAATAGTATTTAATTTATAACAAAAAAAGCTATACTAAATGCGATTTTTCTGCATATTAGTATAGCTAATATTATTATTATGATTTACAATCAACAGTTTTTGTGGAATAATAGTATAAATGAGTTTTTAAGCAAAATAATTAGTCCTTTTTGTGAAGATGTTAAATTACACGAATTGGACTTTTATAAGGATAAAAACACAATAAACAAAAAGAGTAAAATAAGTGAGGTAAAAATAATGAAAATTGGATTTGACCATGAGAAGTATTTAGAAGAACAGTCAAAGTATATCTTAGAAAGAGTAGACAGCTATGATAAGCTGTACCTTGAATTTGGCGGAAAGCTTTTTAATGATAGACATGCAATGAGAGTGCTTCCAGGTTTTGATGAAAATGCAAAGATCAAATTATTACATAAATTAAAGGAAAAAGTTGAAGTTGTTATCTGTGTATATGCAGGAGATATTGAAAGAAACAAGATAAGAGGAGATTTCGGTATCACATATGATATGGATGTTTTAAGACTTATAGATGACTTAAGAGCATATGATCTTGAAGTAAACAGTGTTGTAATAACAAGATTTGATAATCAGCCTGCAACTACTGTATTCATAAATAAGCTTGAAAGAAGAGGAATAAAAGTCTACAAGCATAAATCGACAAAAGGATATCCAACAGACGTTGACACTATTGTAAGTGAAGAAGGGTACGGTCAAAATCCATATATTGAAACAAGCAAGCCTATAGTAGTTGTAACTGCTCCAGGTCCAGGAAGCGGAAAGCTTGCAACATGTCTTAGCCAGCTTTACCATGAATCAAAAAGGGGAAATGCTGCAGGGTATTCTAAGTTTGAAACATTCCCAGTATGGAACGTTCCGTTAAAACACCCATTAAACATAGCGTATGAAGCAGCTACAGTAGACTTAAAGGACGTAAACATGATAGATTCATTCCACATGGATGCATATGGCAAAGTAGCTGTAAATTACAACAGAGATATAGAAAGCTTCCCAGTGCTTAAGAGAATCATAGAAAAAATCACAGGAAAAGAATCAGTTTACAAATCACCAACAGACATGGGCGTTAACAGAGTAGGATTTGGAATAGTTGATGATGAAGCTGTAAAGGAAGCATCTAAGCAGGAAATAATAAGAAGATACTTCAAGACTGGATGCGATTATAAAAAAGGATATGCTGACAAAGAAACATTTGACAGATCTAAGCTTATAATGGAAGAAGTAAACTTAAAGGAAACTGACAGAAAAGTAGTAATTCCAGCAAGGGAAAAAAGCGAAAAATTAAGAGAAAATGCTGATGAAAATGAAATCTGTCCAGTAGTTGCATTAGAACTTGAAGATGGAACTATTTTAACAGGAAAAAGCTCAGACTTAATGGATGGAGCAGCAGCAGTAATAATAAATGCAATAAAGCATTTAGCTAATATTTCTGATGATATATTCTTAATATCTCCAGTAATACTTGAACCAATAAGAAATTTAAAATCTCATACATTCAATGAAAAAAATATTTCATTAAACTGTGAAGAAGTACTTACAGCATTAAGCATATCAGCAGCAACAAATCCAGTAGCTCAGGTTGCTATGGAAAAACTTCCAATGCTTAGAGGATGTCAGGCTCACTCAACAACAATATTATCAAGATCTGATGACAATACATTCAGCAAGCTTGGAATAGATGTTACATGTGATGCAAACTATCCATCTGCAAGCCTTTATTACAACAGCTAATAGTATATTTACAGTATAATAAATATAGATTATATATGATTTGCACGGAATTTATATAATATAGTTATGTTATATATGAATTAAATGCATAAAGAATAATATTAAGCATATAAGCTTCAGGAATAGCATGAACTATATGAGCATAGGAAGTAATGCCCAAGAAATATGTGTAATAAATAATTATGTATATTTAAAATAACATTCATAGGCAGATAAACAAAGACAGGCAGAAATATAAATGTTTCTGCCTGTCTTGTTATATGTAAGCTTATTATTTTTGAGAGAGAAGAAATCAAGCTTAATTACTCATGAAGTTATTATTTGTAAGTTGTATGAGTTGATGGCTCATCTTCACCATAAGGACTTTTTGAATGAGCCTTATTATTCATATCTTCAGCATAGTTAGTAGAAGAAGGATTTGATGATGGTTTGCTGCATCCACAGTCAGGATA
>JAEWQX010000046.1 GCA_023399035.1 Bacillota bacterium
AATGCATACAGATATACTTACTAAATGTAGTAATAGAAGTGCAATTGAAACTCTTATTGAAAAATTAGATAATATTATAGAATATAAGATAAGTGTTGTTTATTTAGATTTAAATAAATTTAAGGAAATAAATGATACATATGGTCATGAAATGGGAGATAAAGTACTATGTTTTTTTAGCAATTTACTTTTGAGTATATTTGGACAACATGGATTTGTTGGACGTATTGGTGGTGATGAATTTGTATGCATATTCATCGATATCTCACAATCTGAAATATTAGAGCTATTATATGAATTACATTTGATGTTAAAACAAGGAAGTAATAATTTAAAAATAAAATATAATTTAAGTTCTTCATATGGGATAGCTTTTCGTGAAAAAGGAAGCAGGACTTCAATTAGAGACATAATAAAAAAAGCTGATAAAAATATGTACGAATATAAAATGAAACATACTTAATAAGGAGATAATTAGTAGTTTGAAGTAAAAATAATATATAAGCATATAGTTAGAAGTTATTAATTATACTTTTTATTTTAGGAAGAATATATAAGAGGTGTGAAAAGAATGAGAACACGAGTACCAGATTATTTTAAGGAGTTTAAATGTATTGCGTCTAAATGTGAGGATACATGTTGTGCAGGGTGGGAAATAGTAATTGATGATGAAACTTATGATTACTATAAGTCAGTTCAAGGTAAGTTTGGAGAAAGACTAAAGAAAGAAATAGTTCAGGATGAGGATGGGGATAATATTTTTGTTCTTGAAGGAAATAGATGTGCATTTTTAGATAGAAATGATATGTGTGATATTTACAAGGAACTTGGAGAGGACCATTTATGCTATACATGTAAGGAATATCCTAGATTCACAGAGGAATTTGGAAATATACGTGAGGTTGGATTGTCATTATCATGTCCAGAAGCAGCCAGAATAATTTTAAGGGAATCTAAGATTACTGATTTTAAACTTTCGGAAGATGACGATATGGTGCCAGCATATAATGATATAAGTTATGACATATTTATTCAGCTTTTAACTTCAAGAAAGCTTATTATGAAAATAATACAGAATCGTTCTATTGAATTAGATACTAGAATATCTATTATCTTAAGTTTTGCTGATGAAATTCAGAGTAAAATAGATGAAGATAAGATAGGAGAAATAGAACATATTAGAAAAAAGTATTCTGATGATAATTTTATAAATAGTTTTATTTCAGATTTACAAAAATTAAAAAATAAATATGAAACTAAATATAAAAATATGAGAGAATATTTTTATGTATATAAACAAATAGATCATATTAATGAAAAATATCCTGTTATTATTGATGAGGCTGTAAAGTATTTTTATGAAGATAATTCTAATTGTGAGTTTTATGCGGAAAAACATAAGGAATTTAATTCATATTATGCGGATAAAATATATGAATTTGAACATATGATGGTTTACTTCATATTCAGATATTTTATGAAGGCTGTTTATGATTATGATGTATCCGCCAAAGTAAAACTGGCAGTTGTAAGTATGCTTATGATAAAAGAACTAGATATAATAAGATGGATAAATAATGAGAAGAATTTTAATGTAGACGATCAAGTTGAAATAGTAAAGATGTACTCTAAGGATATTGAACATTCTGAAGAAAATGTAGAATCATTATATGAAAGTTTTGAAACAAAAGAAGTATTCAATTTAGAAAATCTACTTATTGTAGTTAATAATTAATTTGAAATAACATAATTTATTGAGGTTTAAATTGATATAAATAGAAAATCAATTTAAGTCTCTTTTATTTTACATAAAATAAATTATATAAAAATGGCGTATAAAAAATGGTATATAAAATTAATAACAAATATTATATTTCGGCATAATATATTATCAGGTGATTCTTAGTTTTGTGGAAGGAAAAATACTGGACAAACTTAGAAGCCTATATTTTATCAATAGAAAATAAAACTTGAAATAATAAAAATGCTAAAGCAGTATTATGTTTTACCACGAAGGAGAGAAGAACATGAAAAACAGAAAACACGGTTGTTGTAAACCTGAAAAGAAGCATTTTTGTGATTGTACTGAAAGCAGAAAATCATGTAGACATGGACAATATAATGGATGCACATCAGAATGTACTTCAGAATATACTTCAGATTGTAAAATAGAATGTGGATATAATTATGACAGTAAATCACATAGGTGTAGACATCATAGAACATGTACACCAGACTGTGACTACGAGTGTTATCTTAGCTGCATATCAGAATGTACACCAGAATGTACATCAGAAGATGATTGCAGCTGTAGAGAAAAAGCACATAAATGTAAATGCCATAGCACATGTACACCAGATTGTGATGATGACTTTTATTTCAGCAGCAGATCAGATTATACACCAGACTGTGATCATGATTGCACATTAGACTGTGACGATGATTGTACTTCAAGATGGCTTTCAGAAGAAATGGACAGCTGCGATTATAGTGAAATCGTAAGACCAAAGAAATGCAGAGATCATCATAAAAGGGATTTAGAATGCACAACAGAATGGGGAGATAGCTGTGATTCAAGCTGTACTTCAGAAAAAATGAATAGTTGTGACTTTAGAAGAGACAGAAAAACGGATAAATGTGGATGTCATGATAAATTCACAACAGATTGTGAAGATGGTTGTACTTCAGAAGACAGCTGCTTTAAAAATAATTGCTGTAACAGCTGTGGCGAATGCTTTATGGGCGGTGTAGAAGAAGGATATTGCCAGGGATATGAAGAGGGATTAAAGAATAAATGTAAAGATCAATATAAATGTGGATACGATGCAGGATATGAAGATGGAAAAGATGAAGGTTTCAATAAAGGATTTGATGCCGGCTATGAAAAAGCAAAACAAGAAGTACAGGCATATGTGTATAAGATTAAAAAATGCAGAAGAAAAAGAAGAAGAAAATGCTGTTGTTAATTTTTAATATAAAGCATTGAACAATATTGTTTAATGTTTTTATTGAATAGGAGGAATAATTATACATTATTCCTCTTTGCTTTTTATATATTAGAATTTCTAAAGATGCACATACTAATTAGAGAAAAGACTAAAAAATTTTTTATGATTGTTAAATAATAAAAAAATAATATCCTTAGTAATTAAATACATAATTTATGTTATAATGGAACAATGAAGAATATTTTTATTGTATATGGAGGTAGAAATTAAAATGAATAAATGTATATCATTAGATTTATCAAAAGTAGCACCTTATTTAGCTACATCTGAAATTGACTATATGGAAGATATGGTTAAAAGCGCTCATGATAAATTACATAACGGAACAGGTGCAGGTAATGACTTTTTAGGATGGATAGACCTACCTGTTAATTATGACAAAGACGAATTTGAAAGAATTAAAAAAGCTGCTGAAAAGATCCAATCTGATTCAGATGTTTTAATAGTTATAGGAATCGGTGGTTCATATCTTGGAGCTAGAGCTGCAATAGAAATGTTAACTAACAATTTCCATAATTCATTAGAAAATGATAAGAGAAAAGCTCCTAAGATTTTCTATGTAGGAAATAATATAAGTTCAACATATATGGCAGAACTTTTACAAGCAATTGAAGGAAAAGATGTAAGTTTAAATATAATATCTAAATCAGGTACTACTACTGAACCAGCAATAGCATTCAGAATTTTAAAATCATATGTAGAAAAAAAATATGGTGTTGAAGAAGCTAGAAAGAGAATATATGCAACAACTGATAAAGCTAAGGGAGCATTAAAGACTTTAGCAGATGCAGAAGGATATCAAACTTTCGTAGTTCCAGATGATGTTGGAGGAAGATTCTCAGTATTAACTGCAGTAGGTTTACTTCCAATTGCAGCAGCAGGAATAAATATAGATGAGATGATGAAGGGTGCAGCTGATGCAAGAGAAGCTTACTCAAATCCATCATTAAAAGAAAATGATGCATACAAGTATGCAGCAGTAAGAAATGCTTTATATAATAAAGGTAAAGTAATCGAAGTATTAGTTAACTATGAACCATCATTACATTACTTCAATGAATGGTGGAAACAATTATATGGTGAATCAGAAGGAAAAGATAACAAAGGATTATTCCCAGCATCTGTTGACTTTACAACTGATCTTCACTCAATGGGACAATATATTCAAGAAGGAAGAAGAGTTCTTTTTGAAACAGTTATTAACGTTGAAAAGCCAAAATATGAAATCAACATTGAAGAAGATGCTGATGATTTAGATGGATTAAATTTCTTAGCTGGAAAGACTATGGACTTTGTTAACAAGCAAGCATTCCAAGGTACTTTATTAGCTCACAATGATGGTGGAGTTCCTAACATGGTTATTAATGTACCAGAAATTTCAGCATACTACTTTGGATACATGGTATACTTCTTCGAAAAAGCTTGTGGTGTAAGTGGATACTTATTAGGAGTAAATCCATTCGACCAACCAGGAGTTGAAGCTTATAAGAAGAACATGTTTGCTCTTTTAGGTAAGCCAGGATATGAAGATATGAAAGCTGAATTAGAAAAGAGACTTTAATTCTAATGAAGATTATTATTGATGGAGATGCCTGTCCGGGTATCTCCATTATTGAAAAAACAGCTGAATCTTATAAGATACCTGTAATAATATTTTGTGACATAAATCATTTTATTAGAAGTGATTATAGTACTGTAAGAATAGTAGACAGTGGTTTTCAAAGTGTAGATATGTATGTTGCTAATGAGACAAGAAAAAATGATATTGTTATTTCACAGGATTATGGAGTTGCTGCAATATGTTTATCCAAAAAGGCTGCAGTTATGAACCCAAAGGGACATATATATAATGAAAGCAATATTGATAGGCTTCTTGAAGAAAGACATATATCTCAAAAAATAAGAAAAGGCGGGGGACGGACACATAACAATCCTAAAAAGAGAACATCTGAAGATGATAAAAGGCTTAAAAGAAACTTAATATTTTTAATTGAAAAATTTATATGAAGCTTATAAGCTTCTTTTTTTATATCTTTTAGTAGAATAGAAGAGCAATAAATAATAAGTTATATTTATTTAAAAAGCACTATAGCGACTTTTGTTTATAAAAATAAATTTGGTGGAAAAAATTATAATGAAAATATGATTATATGAAAAATAGTAAATATTTATGATATAATTTAAATAAAACTATACACTTTTTAATTTACAAAAAATGGGAAAAGATTATAATATAATTATACTGTGAAATTATGTATTAAAAGGGGTTTGGTTTTTATGAATGAAATTCAATCAAAATATATAGAAATTATTTTTGATAAAGAAAAGCCACAAAGTGTTGATGCTTCAATAAGAATAAAAGTAAATGCAGAAAATATAAATGAAGAATTAGAATATAAATTTCTTATTGGTAAAGGGGGGATTTGGTCTGTAATTAAGGATTTCTCCAGAAGTAATCAATGTTTATGGGTTCCAACTGAAGAGGGAAACTATATAATTATGGTGCAAGCCAGGGAAAAATCAAAGGCTAGGCCATTAGATTATTTAGCTAAAGAAGAATTTTCAATAGTTAAAGGAGAGATTACACAGCCTATGAACGAGGAGTTTAAAGAACGGGATATATATAATAATTCAGATACCAATGAATCAATAGATAAAGAACAAGAAAAACTTAGAAAAATATTCAGTGAAACTAATGATAATATATTATTTTTAAAGGCTTCACAGATAAGTCCTGAAGAAAAGAAGACTTTAATGAAGGGGATAGATGAAACTATGGATGAAGTGGCAGTGACTAAAGATATCATTGATATAAAAGATACTGAAAATACCAATAGTAAGGGAAATGAAGAGAATAATGAAAATAATAAAAGCAGTAATGAAGAATTGAAAGATAGTAGGCTGGCTAATTTATCAGTTAAAGATGATGAAAATCGTGATGAGATTATAGATGAAGTAATTGCTGAAAAAAGCAGTATCTATGTTGGAGATAAGGCAGTTATTACAGTAAAGACTATTGAGAAAGATACCTATTTATATAAATTTTTTATAAAGAGCCATAATGAGTGGTCAATAATAAGAGAATATGATACAGATAATACACTTGTATATGCTGTTACCAATCCTGGGAGGATGGAAATACTTGTGCAGTGTAAAAGACTTGATTCAACTGAAAGCTTTGATGATTTTAGAATCATAGATATTGATGTAGAGGAAAATGAAAATGTAGAAATAGTAGACATAAGATGTTTATCAAGTGAACTTATTGTAGGTCAAGAATTAGAATTTACAGTTGATACTAATATAAAAAATAATAATGGCCAGGTTATACTCTATAAATTCTATAGAATATCAAAGGATGGAAGGTCATCATGCATACAGGATTATTCTACTAACAATAATGTAAGATTTATTGAAGAGCAGCAGGGGACATATAGAATATTATGTTTAGTAAGGAGTGTTTTATCTAATAGGGAATATGATGACAGAGCGGTGCTTTTATATAATGTTAAACCGTATAAGGATATAAAAATTAATGGTTTTGTAGGAGATTTGAATTCACCACAGGCAACTGAAACTGAAATAATATTTAATTCAGATGTTGAAGGCGGAAATGATTTATTATATAGATATAAAGTTAAAGGCCCTATAGAAGAAGATACTGGGTTTATAATAAATAAGGAGTTTACTTGGAACCCTCAGGAGCCAGGAGAATATGAGATAATACTTTATGTTAAAGATAAGACATTTACTGATGAATATGAAGATAGCATGAAAATAGCTTTTACTATAGAAAAACGTGGCAAGAAACCAATTAAAATATTAGATGTGGTGGTTGATAAAGAAAAGAAAATCATAATTGGTGATTCTGTTAATATTATGGTCAATGCAGAAGGTGGAACCGCACTGCTCTATTCATTTATTATCAAGAAGGATAATAAAGTGTTGGAAGAATCAAAATACAGCACTTCAAACTGGATTGATTTTACTCCAGAGAAAATTGGAGAATATGAAGTTGAAATAAGAGTAAAAGATAAGTATTCAGATAATGAATTTGATATTCATAATTTGATATATTTAAAGGCAATGGAGTATATCCCAGGAGAAATAGACTATATTTTATTACCTTATAAGGAAAACTATATTATTGGTGATACAATAGAATTTGAATGTATAGTTCAAAATACAAATGAAGTACTAGTTAAATATGAAACAAAAATTAATGGACAGTCAATAGAGCAGACTGAGTTTTCTAAGAATAAGAAGCTTAGATTTGTTCCCAAAGCTCCAGGAAAGTATACTATAGAAGTTTATGCTAAGAATGTAAAATGCGATAAAGAGTTTGATTCAAAGAAGCAGATAAGTATATACGTAAATGAAGCATCTCCTGTCTTAAATACTCAGATAATATCAAATAAGATAGAAGGAAAGGTAAATGAGGAATTTTCAATTGAGGTGACAAGCATAGGCGGCAAGGATGTTTGCTATGAATTTTACCTAATGGAGAATTGTGAATGGACAAAGGTTCAGTCATATAGTAGAAAGAACTTCTACAGCTTCATACCTTTTAAAAGTGGTAAATATAAAATTTTAGCTTTAGCCAAGAGTTATTATAAGAAAGTCAACTATGAAGACTATAGTGAACTTACTTTTGTAGTTAAAGAATAATTAATATAAACCGAAAAGTAACTATATGAAGAAATGGGAAGGAGAACAATTAAAATGCCGATAGATGGTTTAGGCAACATATCTAATGAACAATTAATGGCAATGTCATTAATGAGTAATGGTCAATTAACAAATGATTCAACATCATTAAGTGATGCAAGTGAATATAATACTTTAGCATTTCAAATAATGATGAAGAATTATATGGATTCTGCTAAAAATACTGCTCAAAACAATGTTAATGCTGTAATTGATAATGCAGGTTCACAAAATAATGATTTAAATGAGGAGAGTAATCAGTTAGATGCTTCTGATGTAATTAATGCAGCAGCAGCTTCTAATCAGACTTCAAGGTCAGTTCAAAACTATCTTGCAGGTCAGAAGCTTACTGATATCCCTATGGTTTTAAATAATTCTTATGGAATTTCATATAATTTAGGAAGTACAAGATCCATTTTAGATAATAGAACACCAGAAGAATTAAATAAGATATATTCAGCTGTAAGTAATGCTTCAAAAAAATATGGAATCAGTGAATCGCTTATACTTGCAGTAATCAAACAGGAATCAGATTTCGATCCAACATGTACATCAAGTGCTGGTGCAGCGGGACTTATGCAGATAATGCCAAGTAATTACTCTCATCTTGGAATTAGTGATCCATATGATGTTGAAGAGAATGTAAATGGTGGAACAAAATTATTGAGGGAATATCTTGATCAATATAATGGAGATATACAAATGGCGCTCATGGCTTATAATGGAGGTCCAGGTACAATGAAGAATAGAGGAGTTTCTTCTGCGGATGATTTGTATAAAATGCCTGAGGAAACACAAAATTATGTTCCTAAAGTAATGGGATATTACCAGAATGGAATTTAAAAATATATTCTACTGTATAGTTAACATATAGAGTTAAGGAGAAATCTATTACAGAATTTCTTGGAATATGAGATATAAGGACTATTCTAAATTTTACGTTTAGAAAGTCCTTTTTTAATTAGAATATTAAATGAGGAAGTACCTCTTAATTGTATAATTACAATGTCATTGGTATAATTAATTAACAAAGTTAAAATGATGAGATGAAAGAGAAGTGAACATATGGAAAGATTAGATAAAGTTATTTCAAATTTAGGATATGGCAGCAGAAAAGATGTTAAAGCATTCATTAAAAAAGGATTAATAGAAGTTGATGGAGTAATAGTAAAAGATAATGGAATGGCTATTGATCCAGAAAAAGCCGTTATTAAAATTAATGGTGAAGAAGTTTTCTATAGAAAGTATATATATTTGATGATGAATAAACCAGCAGGAGTAATTTCTGCAACTCACGATAATAGAGACGAAACTGTTATAGATCTGTTATATGTGGATCATCAAGTATTTGAACCATTTCCAGTTGGAAGATTAGATAAAGATACTGTTGGATTATTATTACTTACTAATGATGGTGAACTTAACCATAGACTTATTTCTCCAAAGTGGCATGTAGATAAGGTTTATTATGCAAAGATTGATAAAGAAGTAACTGAAAAAGATGTTGAGGCTTTCAGAAAAGGTATTACATTGGATGATGGATACAAGTGTATGGAAGCTAAACTTGAAATATTATCCGCAAGTGAAGATGGATCAGAAATAAGAGTTACAATACAGGAAGGAAAGTTCCATCAGGTTAAGAGAATGTTCGAAGCTGTTAATAAAAAAGTTGTTTACTTAAAAAGAGAAGAGTTTGGAGGATTGACTTTAGATCCTGATTTAGAAGAAGGCGAATATAGAGAATTATCAGATGAAGAATTAGCTTTATTAAAGAGTTATTAACGAATGATTTGAAAAAATGCAATAAAAACATTCATTTTTATTAAAAAAATTAAATTTTTTTAATAAAATCCTTGCATTATTGAACATAATATTCTATAATAATTGATGCAAGGATAAATAAAAGGAATATATAGCCCCCTTTTTATTTATTGCTTATTGCTTATTGCTAAAGCGCAACCTAGCCCCAAGGGTTGCGTTTTTTTAATTTATAAAAATGAAAATGTTTTCTGCATTAATATAATAAATATATTGTTAATATGGAAAGATAAAAGATTGAATAAAAATGTCGAATTTTAATTAATTCAAAAATAAATATATTATTTGGAAAAATTGCAAAAAATAATTCATATTAAATATAGCATGAATTATTTTTTGCAATTTTTAGTGTTAAGATATTTAAAATGATATATAACTTGAATTTTATAAACTGCTAGATAAGTTATATGAATTTAATTTTTAAATGAAGGCAATATTATTAACTGTATGGAGTTTTACAGCTGATATTTTGCAGTTATTTTATAAGAAATTGCAATTAAATTATTAAACATTTTATTTAAGCTTATCGAAGTTAAATTAATAAATATATAAGTGTGTGCTTTCATATTAGAGATTTTATAGGCAGACACTTTATATTTATGTAATTATGTTATAATATTTAAGGATTGGGAAAGGAGGAAATAGTAATGTTAGATTTAAAAAACTTACTTAATAAAGAACAGTATGAAGGGGCAACTACAATTGAGGGTCAGGTATTGATTTTAGCAGGAGCAGGATCAGGAAAGACAAGAGTTTTAACTCATAGAATTGCTCATATGGTAGAAGACTTAAATATTGCACCTTATAATATTTTAGCAATTACATTTACTAATAAGGCAGCTAAGGAAATGAAAGACAGGGTTAAAGCTCTTATTGGTGAATGTGCTGAAAATATGTGGATATCTACTTTCCATTCAACATGTGTAAGAATTTTAAGAAGAGAAATAGATAAAATAGGATATAAATCAAGTTTTACTATATATGACAGCTCTGATCAGAAGACATTAGTAAAAGAATGTATGAAGGCAGTCAATATTAATGATAAGGATATATCAGAGCAGGAAATAATAAGCAAGATAGGGAAAGCTAAAGATAGGATGCAGAGTTCAAGAAGCTATAAGCTCGAACATGAATCTAATTTCAGGGAAAACAAGATTGCAGATGTTTATGAAATGTATCAAAAGAGGCTTAAGGAAAATAATGCTCTTGATTTTGATGATCTTATATTTAAAACAGTAGAATTATTTAAGAATAATCCTGAAATTTTAGAATTTTATCAAAGAAAATTTAAATATATTATGGTTGATGAGTATCAAGATACAAATGGAGCACAATATGAACTAGTAAAGCTTCTTGCATCTAAGTATAAGAATATATGCGTTGTAGGAGATGATGATCAGTGCATTTATCAATGGAGAGGTGCCGATATAAAAAATATCTTAGATTTTGAAAAAGATTATCCAGATGCAAAGGTAATAAAGCTTGAGCAGAACTATAGATCAAAAGGCAACATATTAAATGCTGCCAATGTAGTTATAGTTCATAATGCTAATAGAAAGAGCAAAGTACTTAGAACTGAACAGGAACTAGGCAGCAAGATAAAAGTATACAGGGCATATTCTGACAGTGATGAGGGAGATTTCGTTGGAAAGCAGATATTAGATATTAGAAAGAATGAAGATAAGAAGTACAGTGATTTTGCAATACTATATAGAACTAATGCTCAGTCAAGAATTTTTGAAGAGAGTTTTAGGAGAAAGGGAATTCCTTATAAGATTGTAGGTGGAACAAGATTCTATGACAGAAAAGAAATTAAAGATATTCTTGCTTATTTGAAAGTTCTTATAAATCCACAAGATGATATAAGCATAAAGAGAATTATTAATGTTCCAAAGAGAAGCATAGGTGATGCTACAGTAAATAAAGTTCAGGATTTTGCTGAAAGCTTTGAATTGAATATGTGGGATGCACTTAGTGAAGTTAGAAGCATTCCGACATTAACTCCTAGAAATGTTTCATGCATAGAACCTTTTGTTCAAATGATGGAAAACTTAATGATTTTAAGTGAAACAACACCTGTATCCATGCTTATTGAAACCATATTAGAAGATACAGGGTATATGGAACAGCTTAAAAAATCAAATGAAATAGAAGATAAGAGCAGAATTGAAAACTTGAAGGAATTAGTATCTGATGCAGTTGACTTTGAAAAAAATAGTGAAGATAAATCATTATCGGCATACCTTGAAAAAGTATCACTGGTGCAAGATACGGATAAGATGGAAGATGAAGATGACAGCGTTGTACTTATGACTGTACATAGTGCTAAAGGTCTTGAGTTTCCAGTAGTTTTCATGGTTGGAATGGAAAATGGAATATTCCCTGGAAGTGCTTCTTTTGAAAAAGAATCTGAAATGGAAGAGTCAAGAAGGTTGTGTTATGTTGGAATAACAAGAGCAAAGGAAACATTGTTTATGACTTCAGCAGAGGTTAGAAGAGTATTTGGTAAGACTGTAGCATATTCTCAATCAGATTTTATAAATGAAATAAAGCCTGATCTTAAAGAATATGTATCAGCAGAAAAAACAGGAATGAAGAGCAGGGGCTCATTTATTAACAAGAGTTCATATAATAATCCACATAGTTTGAGAAATAATATGAACAGGAGTGTTTCAGGAAGCGGACTCGCTGCAAGCAGAGCTAATGCTTTTGGGAATCCTTCTTTAGGAAGCATACAGACTGGAAGTACAGGTTCCGGTGATTATATTTCAGCAGCAGAAGCTACTATGGGAAGAAAAGTTATGCATGAAAAATTTGGAGTTGGGACTATAGTTTCGGTTCAAAATTCTGGAGATGATAAAAAACTTACTATTGCCTTTGATAAACAAGGTGTAAAAGTATTGCTATTATCATTTGCAAAGCTTAAAATAATATAATTAAATGTGTTAGAAGTTTAGTTTATGTGTTGGCAGCTGAAGAGAGTTTATTATGTATTTTCCAAAGCTGTCATCCTTATGATTTGAGTTATTGGCTTTTGAATCAATAGAATTTATGACTTGAATGATTTATTAATTTAAAATAATTATACAAGTTGAGGAGAAAAAAGAAGTGGATAAGAAAGATAGAATTAAAGAGTTAGTTGAAAAGTTAAATAAATATTCTTATGAATACTATGCTTTAGATAATCCAAGCGTAACAGACAAGGAATATGACAGAGTATATGATGAACTTAAAAAGTTAGAAGAAGAGACAGGGTTTGTACTGCCTTATTCACCAACATTAAGAGTAGGGGATATGGTTCTTGATGGATTTGAGAAATATACACATAAGGCAAGGCTTTGGAGTCTTGATAAAGCTCAGTCCCTTGAAGAAATTGTAGACTGGCATAATAGAAATGTTAAGTTTATTAATGAAATGAGAGCGCAGGGGGAAGATTTACCGGATTTAAGGTATGTTCTTACAAAGAAGTTTGATGGACTTACAATTAACTTAACATATAATGAAGATGGAATAATGGATATTGCTGCAACAAGAGGAACAGGAAGTATTGGTGAAAATGTAACAGCACAGGTTAAGACTATTAAATCAATACCTCTTAAAATAGACAGTCATGATGTTCTTGAAGTGCATGGTGAAGCAGTGATGACTCAGGAAGCATTTGATAAATATAATGAAAGTGCACAGGTTCCACTTAAAAACTTAAGAAATGGTGCTGCAGGTGCACTGAGAAATCTTAATGTTAAGGAAACTGCAAAAAGAAATCTTTCAGCATTTTTCTATGATATTGGATATAAAGAAGGAAATCAGTTTAAAACTTATTTAGAAATGCTGGAATTCATCAAGGAAAAAGGCCTGCCTATGGATGATTATTTAAAGGTATGCACTACTATTGATGAAATACAGGAACAGATTGATTACATTAAAGATATAAGATTTAATTTGAATTATGATATAGATGGACTTGTAATTGCTATTGATGATATGAGAACAAGAGAACTTATGGGATATACAGTTAAATTCCCTAAGTGGGCTATTGCATATAAGTTTGAGGCTCAGGAAGCAACCACAAAACTTATTGGAGTTGAATGGAATGTTGGAAGAAGCGGAAGAATTGCACCTACAGCCATACTTGAACCAGTTGAACTTGCTGGCGTTACAGTAAAGAGAGCAACATTAAACAATATGGATGATATTGCAAGAAAAGGTGTTAAAATAGGTGCAGATGTATTTGTAAGAAGAAGTAATGATGTTATACCAGAAATAATGGGAATAGTTCCTGAAACACTCGAAGGTGCACAGGATATTGAACCTCCTACAGAGTGTCCTGCCTGTGGAAGTCATGTTATACTAGATGGTGCGCACTATTTCTGTGAAAATACATTATCATGCAAGCCACAGATGGTTAAGAGCATTGTTCACTATGCATGCAGAGAAGCTATGAATATTGCAGGTTTCTCTGAAAGAACAGCAGAACAGCTATTTGAAAAGCTTAATATTAAATCAATTTCTGATTTATATAAATTAAAGGAAGAAGAACTTATAGGTCTTGAAAAGTTTGGACCAAAGAAAGCTCAGAATCTTTTAGAAGCTATTGAAAAGAGTAAGGACTGTGAACTTCATGCATTTATATATGCACTAGGTATTCCTAATGTAGGTGTTAAGACTGCCAAGGATTTAGTTAAGAGATTTAAGTCTATTGAAGGATTAAAGAATGCTACATTTGAGGAACTTGTAAGTGTTCCGGATGTTGGTGATATTGTAGCTCAGGATGTAATGTCATTCTTCAAGGAAGAAAAAGTCCTTGAAACTATAGATGAATTATTAGCGCTTGGAGTTAAACCTAAGTTTGAAGAAGTTGAAGTTACTGAAAATCCATTCATGGGAAAAACAGTAGTAGCAACAGGTTCTCTTCAAAATTACTCAAGATCAGCAATTAAGGATAAACTTGAAAGCCTTGGAGCAAAGGTTGCAGGAAGCGTAAGTAAAAAGACTGATTATGTTATTGCTGGTGAAGCAGCGGGTTCTAAGCTTGCAAAAGCACAGGAGCTTGGTGTTAAGGTACTTTCAGAAGAGGAGTTTGAAGAAATATTAAGGGGGTAAAGTTATGAAAAGGTTAATAAATCTGTTATCATTTGGATCAGCATTTATAACTAGCATATTAATAATTTGCACATTTTTAACAACATATCAATTTTATTATGTTGGTCAAATTTTTAATTCATACTTTCCAATACAGCTAGGTGTATGTATAACAATGGCTGTTTTAGCACTAAGGTTTCTCATTAATGAAAGTGGAAGCAAGAGGATCCTATATTCTGCTGTAAGTTTTGCTATAGCAGTATGTTTACTATTTTTCATGAATGGTCTTGTTCGATAAGATTAGTAAACCTGATGTATAAATAGTAAAAAAGTAAATTTTATGATAAAATTTATCTAGTTATCAGTTAATATAATTATTCAGTTATGCGGTAACTTATTTCAGTTAAAAGCTAATGAAAAAAATCCCTATAGGGATTTTTGAAAATATATGCAGTAAAATATATTTTAATAAAATCAAAAATAAATTTATCTAGTTAACATTTAACCAAGTTGCAGTAAATAGTTAAGGTAAAAGCCTAAAGATATTTTTTAGTTAGAAAATTTTAGTGAGAATATTATAATAACTATTAACTGTTATTTAGAACTGTTAACTATAAAGAGGGAGGAATCGAAATGTCTGTTAGTATAAAAGATGTTGAATATGTTGCTGAACTTGCAAGGCTAAGCTTTGATGAAAGTGAAAAAGAGGGTTTAGCAGAAGACCTAAACCAAATATTATCTTATGTTGAAAAGCTGGGTGAACTAGATACTGAGAATGAAGATATAATAGTTAATCCATATTATATTGAAAACAAGTATAGAGAAGATGTTGTTGTACCTTCATTAGATCTTAAAGATGTAACTTCTAATGCACCTGATACATTAGAGGAATATGTGGTAGTTCCAGCAATAATAAAAGGATAATATAAGGAGGTTAAGGAAATGGAGTTTTCAAATTATAAAGCTCATGAATTAAAAGAAATAATAGCTAAAAAAGAAGCTTCTGTAGAAGAAGTTACAAAAGCTCATTTAGATAAAATAGAAAATGTTGACTCTAAGGTCGATGCATTTTTATATGTTGCTAAGGAAGAATCTTTAGCACAGGCAAAAGCTTTAGATGAAAAATTAAGCAAAGGTGAAGACTTAGGAATTTTAGGGGGAGTACCTTTAGGAGTAAAGGATAATATAAGCGTTAAGGGAATGCAGAATACTTGTGCCTCAAAAATACTAGAAGGATATGTTTCACCATATGATGCAACAGTTTCTGAAATGGTTAAATCTGAAGGCGGAGTAATCATTGGTAAGTTGAACATGGATGAATTTGCAATGGGTTCATCAACTGAAAGCTCTGCGTTTAAAATAACAAGAAATCCTTGGGATTTAGATAGAGTTCCAGGTGGATCATCAGGTGGATCTGCAGCAGCAGTTGCAGCTAAAGAAGTTTCAATAGCTCTTGGAACAGATACAGGTGGATCAGTAAGACAGCCAGCATCTTTCTGTGGTATAGTTGGTCTTAAGCCTACATATGGAAGAGTATCAAGAAATGGAGTTGTAGCTTATGGTTCAACTTTAGATCAGGTTGGTACACTTGGAAGAGATGTTAAGGACTGTGCATTACTTACTCAGGCTATAGCTGGTATGGATCACAGGGACTTTACAACAGCAGATATAAAGGTTCCCAACTATTTCGATTCTTTAAGCACAGATGTTAAAGGAAAGAAGATAGCAGTTCCAGCTGAATTCTTCAAAGAAGGATTAGATGAAAATGTTAAGAAGGCTGTTTACGATGCATTAAAAGTATTTGAAGCAAATGGTGCAGAAGTTAAGGAGGTTTCACTTCCATTAGCTGATTATGCTATTTCAGCTTATTACTTAGTAGCTTGTGCTGAAGCTTCATCAAACTTAGCTAGATTTGATGGTGTAAGATACGGTCAGAGAGCTAAAGATATTGAAGATTCAGTAGATTTATATTTCAAATCAAGAAGCGAAGGATTCGGAAAAGAAGTTAAGAAGAGAATAATGCTTGGTACATATGCTTTATCAGCAGGTTACTATGATGCATACTATAAGAAAGCATTAAAAGTTAGAAACTTAATAAAAGGCGATTTTGATAAGATATTCAGCGAATTTGATGCGATAATATCTCCAACAGCACCAACTCCAGCTTATAAGATTGGTGAAAAAACAAATAATGCATTAGAAATGTATTTAGGAGATGCCTATACTGTTCCTGTAAATATAGCAGGTATTCCAGCAATTTCACTTCCATGTGGATTAGCTGATGGTCTTCCAGTAGGACTACAAATTATGGGTAACTACTTTAGAGAAGATACGTTATTCAACTTAGCTTACAGCTATGAACAATCAACTAATTGGCATGAAATGCATCCAAATTTATAGGGATAAGGAGTGAAAACAAATGGAATTTGAATCAGTCATTGGATTAGAAACACACGTAGAATTATCAACTAAAACAAAAATGTATTGTGGCTGTGCTATTGAATTTGGTGGAAAAGCAAATACTCATGTATGTCCAGTTTGTTTAGGTCTTCCAGGTTCACTTCCACAATTAAATAAACACGTTGTTGAATTAGGAATTAAAGCAGGTTTAGCTTTAAATTGTGAAATAACTAAAATAGGGAGAATGGATAGAAAGAATTACTTCTACCCAGACTGTCCTAGAAACTATCAAATAACTCAGGATGAACTTCCACTTTGCAGAAACGGATATATTGATATCCAACTTGAAAGCGGAGAAACAAGAAGAATTGGTATAGAAAGAATTCATATAGAAGATGATGCGGCAAAGATACTACACACTAAGAGAGGTGCATTAATCGACTATAACAGAGCTGGAGTTCCTTTAATAGAAGTTGTAACAAAACCAGACTTAAGAACTAAAGAAGAAGTTACTTTATACCTAACAAAACTTAAGAGCATACTTTCTGCAGCAGGCATTTCAGACTGTAAAATGGAAGAAGGTTCATTAAGATGTGACGTTAATATTTCAGTTAGAGAAAAAGGCGATGAAAAGCTTGGAGTAAGAACTGAGGTAAAAAATATAAACTCATTCAAGTCTGTAGAAAAAGTTTTAGAGCATGAATTTGAAAGACAGGTTAAGGCTGTAACTGAAGGCGAAGAGATGTTTGTTGAAACAAGAAGATGGGATGAAGCAAACAACTCAACAGTAGTAATGAGAAGCAAGGAAGAAGCTAATGATTATAGATACTTCCCAGAAGGTGATTTAGTTACTCTTAATATTTCAGATGAATGGATTGAAGAAATAAGAAAAACTATTCCTGAACTTCCACATGAAAAGCAGGCTAGATTCATGAGTGAATATAAGTTACCAAAGTATGATTCAGAAGTACTTACATTAACTCCAGAAATGGCAGATTTCTTTGATGAAGCAGCTAAGATATCAGGAGACCCTAAGGCAGCATCTAACTGGATGATGGGTGATGTATCAAGACTTATGAATATTGATGGAACTTGGGTTAAAGAGCTTAAGTTTACACCTAAGGATATTGCTGAATTAATTGAAGTTATCAAAGATGGTACAATATCATCAGCAATAGGTAAGCAGGTTGTTGAAGCTATGTTTGAAAGTGGAAAGTCACCTAAGTCTATAATCGAAGAAAAAGGATTAAAGCAGAACAATGATGAAGGTGCAATCCTTGAGATGGTTAATAAAGTTTTAGATGAAAACCCACAAGTTGTAGAGCAGTTCAAAGCTGGTAAGGAAAGAATTCTTGGATTTGCTGTTGGTCAAGTAATGAAGATGGCTAAAGGTCAGGCTAACCCTGGAATAGTTAATAAATTAGTTGAACAAGAAGTTAAGAAGAGATAATTATATATAAATAATATTATTTAATTAAATAATAAATTAGAGATGAAAAAACAGGCACTTCTAAAATGAACTACCCTCTGTCAAGTAGACAGTTGGCAGTTCAAAAAGCAGTGCCTGTTTTTTATTATTTATTAAGTTTTTCCTGTTTGGTGAAATCTGTTATGTTGTTAATATTACTGCTTTCATCATCAGAAAATTCAAAGTCTTCATCTCCAGTTAGATAAGCGTATTTATCTTCTTTACAGGAATTATCTATATTATCACATATAATTGAAAGCTTCTGGCTTATTTTTTCTAATATGTAATTTTGATAACGCCTTTGACGATAAGATTTAAGATATATAACAAAGCTCCATATACCTATAAACATGAAAATGCACATGAAAACTATTGAAACTATTAAAAATCCACCTGTTAAAAATTCCATTTTAAATACCTCCTGAAAAGATAAATTTATTATATCATAAAAACTGTAAATTAATAGATAAAACTGAGTATTTATACAGAGAATATTAACTTAAAGCAAGATTCTTTTATTAATTAGATATATGAGATAAATCAGGAAAATTAAAATGTATAAGATTTTTAAAAAGGTAGCATGAATTTAAACGATAAAGCTCAATAATACATTGATTAAAATATAATAAATATGGAAATAATGTCAATAGATATAGTTTATATTACAAGATTACTTGTGTTAATAATAAATGAGTGAAGGGTGTAAGGATGAAAAAGTATATAATACTTATCTTAATAACTATTCTTATAGCAGCTTTTGGTATAAGCTTTATAGAATATGATAACAGCAGTATTACAAATGTATTTTTACAAGAAGGTATTACATATGGTGTTGAAAATATTCCCAATAATTTAAAAGATACAGGTGAACTTTCAAATTCGGATAAGGATATATTATGTGCAGTTACTAAAGGTCTTGTTGAAAAAAATAAATATGGTGAAATTATACCATCTTTGGCATCTGAAATTAATAAGAGTGATGATGGAATTGAATATAAGTTTAAAATAAGAGATGACGTTTATTGGAGTAATGGATTAAAAGTTACGGCAAAGGATGTAGTTACGTTTTTTAAGGAGCTTCTTAAAGAATGTAGTGATGATGAAATAACCTGTCTTTTGCAGGTGTATGGAGCAAAATCGTTTAGAGAGGGGAAAGTAAGCTTTGATAAGGGCGTAGCAATTAATTATATTGATGATTTTGTAGTAATAAGATTAAATAATAAATATGACAGCTTTTTAGATGAATTATCAAAATTTCAGTATAGAGTAAGAAGCAATATTATTATGTGGAATGATATTTATAGAAATTATAGCAATTTAGTATACTGTGGAGATTATAAAATTAAAGAAGCAGATAAAGAAAACATTATTTTAGAGAAAAATAGTGATGCTGTTAAATTTAAATATATAACCTTTGTCAAGGATGACAGTGTTGAGCAGTCAATGGCATCATATGAGGTAAATGAGAGAGATCTGGTAATAAATCCTCCTGAAAGTGAATTGAATAAATTAAAGGAAGCTGAAAAGCTTATAACAATACCTGAGAATTTGGCATCGTATATAGTTATAAATAGTTCATCTATTCCTATGCAGGGAAGGAGAGATATATATAACTACATATATAAGGCCTTAGAGTCATATCAGAGTATAAATACACAGGAGTTTGATTTAGCAGAAGGATGCTATTTTAGAGATGAAAAGGATAATCTTACAATGATTCAAGGAAGAAAGGTTAATAGCAGTCAGAAAGGAGAATGGAGCGAGCCGCGGATTTTGACAGTCATAGCCGAAGATACTAAGCAGAATAAAATTTTATGCAGAATTATTAGGGAATGGTTTGAGGACAACACAGATATTACTATTAAGTATACATTAGCTGATGAAGAGGAGTTCAGTGATTCTGAACTGAAACAGAGATATGATATTATAATCGTCAACAATGATGCAGTTTCGTGGAATAAAGAAGAGTTTTATTCTCGTTTTGAGGAGTATCTTTCAGAACTTGATTTAAATTTACTTGAAAGTTTAAGGATTAATGATTATTATGGAGATTATTATGCTTTGGAAGATAGTCTGTTCAGTAATTATAATATACTGCCATTAGTTTTTTATAATGAAAATATAGCTATATCCGATAAAGTATCCAATATAGCTTTTGATTGGAATGGGAACATTAACTTTGAACAATTAGAATAATAATATGCATATGAAGTGTTATAAAGAAAAATCTGTGATAAAGAATTAATTATCACAGATTTTATTATGCTCATCTCTTCTTAGATTTTTTATTTTTATCGGGTTGATTTGAAGGAACATTACTGTTAGTTAATGAAATGCTCTTTTTATTTGTAGGTTCAAGAGTACCTTTCTCAATTTTTTCTGGCTTAGTATTAATAATTTTTGGGGCTGAACTATCATCTGACTTGATATTTTCTTTTTCTACTATGCTTATATCTAAAAATTTATCAGTTTTTTCATCTTTCATAACTTCTGCATTTAAAGTTTTATCAGAGTTTTGTTCTGAATCAATAAAGTCAGAATCATCAATAGATAGTCTTTTATAATTCTTATCTATTTTTTCAATGTCTGAATTATGTTTTGAATTGCTATCTTTTGCTATAAATCCCATGAACTTTTTGGCACTATCTTTAAGAAAATATATTATTAGATAGAAATTAAACATATTCTTGTTGCTGTCAAAAGATAATTTACTGCTGCTTAATACATCCTTCTTCTTAGAGTAAGTTAGGTTTTTTAGAAATACAGGTGCTATACCGCTGCTCTTTGGAGTAGGAAGTGTAGGCATTCTAAAATATGTTTCGTCCAGCATATCATCTGCACGAAGACTTAGATTTCTATATCTTTCAACTTCATCAAGTGTAGGGGCATCAGGCCAACTGGCTAATAATCCATTGTTGACAAAGCATTTTCGGTAAACACCGGAAATTACAGATTTTAGTTCTATATCCTTATCTTCGATTTTAGAGTATAATAGGAGAGATAAAATATAAGAATTTATCTCTGTGGATGAATATTTAACCTCCTTCTTATCAGATATTTTCATAAACATATTCTTTTCTGAATTATACATTCCTATAAGCCTGTCATTTATTTCTGTATAGCAGTCCTTGAAAGAGATTATTCCAGTATGTTTATAAGCATCCATTAAGCACATGGAGAATAGTGCGCAGTCATCCAATGAATCTATATAATAATCTTTTTCTTGAAACTTTGTTATTAAATAATCACCTAAATCTAATATTAGTTTTTTTGCATCAGCATCATGAGAATACTTATAATATGCATTTATGCATAGGAATATTTCAACATTCTCGCTGAATGAAAGTTCATATAATGCATCTTTATAATCTATAAATAAATTCAATATTTCTTTTGAGAATTTTAAATAATCAGGACTTATCTCATCGGAGGGATTGTATTTAGCATATATAAGATACGCATCCATCATAAATGCCTGATCAGAAAATTTAAATTTATCATCTTTATCTATAAGGTTAAATCCCTTTGAATTACCGTCTGAAGTATTCTTTTTAGTTACAAATAGGCCTTCGCTATTTCTTAGGTTTTCACTGTAGAATTTTAATTGTTCTTTTGCAATATATCTATATGCACCTTCAAGGGAATCCACGTTTCTATTTTGAGTATTATAATAAGAGTAGTACTCACTTAATTCAAGAATACATAAAGTCATAAGTGCATTTGAAGCAGGATTAATTTCCTTTTTAAAGCTGGATTCATCGAATCCATGGCTTGTTTTGCTGTGAATAAATAAAGGGGAAGCTTTTCTATACATGCATAAAAGTGGAGAAAAGTTATTTAATATGCTAATATCATTTATAGAAGATTTTTTTGAACTCCTTATGGGTGCTAAAAGCCCACACTTGGAGTTTAAGACTAAGGTTTTTACAGATTCTTTTGCCAAATAAAAAAGCTGACCACTTATTTCATCTTGAGAAAGACTATTCATCCTGAAAAATGGTCCAATATATCTCAATGTATAACACCTCTTAAAAATTCTTGTCCTATTCATTAATATGATGAAGTTAAAAAAAACGTGCATAAAATATAAATACAAAGGAGATTTTTTTAATGAAAGAAGGAAAATTAGACTTTGATGATTTGAAGGAAATTATATTCAATAATAAAACTGTAAGAAGAGAAGAAGTAAAGATTAGAAATGATGTGGGAGAAGACTGTACAGTGATAGACTTCGATGACTGTGAAGGTATTTTTTCTACAGACCCAATTACGGGAGCCGAGAAAAATATCGGTAAATTAGCAGTTCACATAAACTGCAACGATATTGCATCAGCTGGAGGTGAGCCTTTAGGTATATTGGTAACAATACTTGCACCAGTTGATTCTACGTTAGATGATATTAATCAAGTTATGAAGGAAATTGATGAAGAGGCAGCTAAGATAGGTGTTGAGATAATAGGCGGTCATACTGAGGTGACAAGCGCTGTAAATAAACTTGTTATTTCAGTAACTGTAATAGGAAAAAATAAAAAAGGTTTTTCAGTGAAAACTGGAGGAGCCAAGTTAAATGATGATATAGTTGTAACTAAAACTTTAGGAATTGAAGGGACGTACATACTTATCAACGAGTATGAAGATAGATTAAAAAATGTTCTGACAGAAGATGAAATTAATTTGGGAAAAACATTGATTGATAAAATAAGCGTGTTGCCTGAAGGACGAATATGCAGAGAATATGGAGTAAATTCAATGCACGATATTACTGAAGGAGGACTTTTGGGAGGTATATTTGAAGTTGCAATGGCAAGTGGAAAAGGATTTGAAATTTATAAAGATAAAATTCCTATGCTAGATGTAACTAAAAAAGTGTGCCGTGAATTTAAAATAGATCCATTGAGATTAATATCATCAGGAAGTATGCTGATAACTTCTTCAGATGGTGTAGGACTTGTTAAAAAGCTCAATGAATGTGGCATTGATGCAGTTGTTGTAGGGAAAATATGTGAAGATAATAAGATTTTAATTGATGGAGAAAAGAAAGTAATGGTTGAACCTCCTAAAAGGGATGAATTATTTAATATACAATAGATTTACACAATTAGAATTTAAATAACTTGAAATAATATAAAAATGCAATTATATATTGATTAAACAAAATGAAGATTGAGAGGTACAAAATGAAAAAATTAATTTTAGCAAGCAATAATAAGAAAAAAATAAAAGAATTAAAAGAAATTTTAAGTGATATTCCAGTGGAAGTAAGGTCTCTTAGCGATGAAAATATAAATATAGATGTTGTAGAAGATGGAAGCACTTTTGAAGAAAATGCAAAGAAGAAAGCAAAAGAAATATATGAATTTTTAAAAAGCAGGGGTGAGAAAAATTTCATAGTATTGTCTGATGATTCAGGTTTAGAAGTAGATTATTTAAATGGTGAGCCAGGTGTATATTCTGCAAGATATGCTGGAGTACATGGTGAAGATGAAAAAAATAATGAAAAGCTATTAGCAAATTTAAAAGGAGTTTCAAAGAAGGATAGAGGAGCTCAGTTTGTATGTCAGATAGCTATGTTTGATGAAAGCGGTAAGTACTACACTGTAAGAGGAGAAGTAAGAGGGAATATTTTAGAGGAACTTAATGGCGAGGGTGGTTTTGGATACGATCCATTATTCTTTTATGAACCATTAAATAAGACTTTTGCTCAATTAAGTTCTGGAGAAAAGAATGAAATAAGTCATAGAGGGAAGGCATTAAAAAGCTTAAAGGAAATTATTTCAGAAGCAGTAAAGTAAGGCGTTTAAGGAGGTAATATTATGCGAATTGCAGTAATAAGTGATACTCATAGAGCTAATAAGTATATCAATATAGCAAAAGATCTTATTAAAGATGCAGATATACTGATACATTTAGGAGATAATACAGATGATGTTGAACTTTTATCTAATGGCTTCAAGGGAAAAGTCTATGCAGTGGCAGGAAATTGTGATTTTTCAGCAAAGTATCCTAAAGAGGAGATAATTGAGGTCAATGGAGTGAAAATATTCTACACACATGGCGATCTTTATGGTGTAAAGAGTACTATTAATAATATTTATTATAGAGGGAGAGAGCTAGGAGTTGATATAGTTCTTTTTGGACATACACATATACATGGAATTGAGAGAACAGAAGGAATGACTTTAATGAATCCTGGAAGTATATCATTACCTCATTTTAAGGGAAGATATGTGGGGATAATAGATATTGATGATGACGGAAATATAGATTCATATTTAAGGGAACTTAAAGTAAATTAAAATTAATAATAAATGATATGTGATAGAAAATAATTTATTATATAATAAACTAAAAACAAACCAATTTGAATATATCTCTTACAGTTATTATATTTATGATATATTTGAATTGGTTTTTTATTATTAAAAATATAAATTAATTATATATTTTTATATGAAAAATTTAGGATGAGCAGAGTATAGTTTTATTAATTTTATTATAATAATAGAGAATAAAATAGAAAAAATAAGTCATAGAATCGGCAATATTACAGGGTTTCAACAAAAAAATAAAAAAAAATTAAAAAAAGTATTGACGAAATAGATTTGATATTGTAGAATAATCCTTGTCGTCAGGCACTGAACGACAGAGCAAAATAACTCAGTACCAATTAGTCATTAACCTACGGGGTGTGGCGCAGATGGGAGCGCGCGTGCTTTGGGAGCATGAGGTCGCAGGTTCGATCCCTGTCACCCCGACCATGAAATAAAACTTAAGGATATTTCCTTAAGTTTTTTATTATATATTTATTTCTATCAGACTCATAAGTCGAAATACGGGACAGGAGGATAATATG
>JAEWQX010000040.1 GCA_023399035.1 Bacillota bacterium
TTATTACACTTCCTGCAAGCCATACTAATGCTATCATAAGTCCCATAAGAACTAATTCTTTTGTACTTAATTTATTATCCATTGCTAATTCCCCCTACAGTGATAGATGATAAAAATACAATTATTGCTTTGTTACATTATAGAATTATATTTTTATATTATCAAATGTATGGGTACATTTTTCACTTCAATCTTGTGTGATTTAATATTACTTTATTAAAAAACAATGATATATTTCAATATATTATATATACTCAAAACTAACAAATGAATATCTATGCATGCTATATCTTTATATTAGTTTTATATATTAAATCAGCATTTTATCAAATTCTTTAAATTGACCTCTTATAAATAATAAAGCAGCAATTACAGATAATATTTCTGCAACAGGTTCTGCATATAAAACACCTTCTACACCAAAATATCTTGGAAGTATTATCATTAAAGGAATTATAAAAATGGTCTGTTTGCATAATGTAAGAATTATAGCTTTTTCTGTTTTCCCTATTGCCTGAAAGAATATACATGTAACAAGTTCAAATCCTATAAAAATACATAGCATTAAAAATATCTTGAATGACTTTACTGCAAATTCGTTATAAAGCACATCACCTGCTCCAAATATTCTAATTATATATTGTGGAAAAAACTGAAAACATATAAAACCAACAATAGACACTACACTTGCCATTTTTACAAGTACAAAATATACATCTTTTACTCTCTTATAATTTTTTGCTCCAAAATTATATCCAAGTACAGGCTGTCCTCCTACCGCTATTCCAATGACTATACCAATGAGAATATCATTAACTTTCATAACTATTCCAACTGCTGACTGAGTAATATCACTTCCATAAACAGACTGGGCACCAAATTGTGCAAGCATATTATTGCTGACTATTACTATAAGTGTAACAGCTATCTGTGTTATAAATGTTGGTACTCCAAATATTATTATTGTTCGTGTAATTTTAAAATCTAATCTTAATAATTTCTTGTTAAACCTGATATTTTTAAATCGCCTTAAATAATTTAAGGATATAATGCATGATACTGTTTCTCCAATTAATGTTGCTATAGCAGCTCCTTCAACTCCCATGTGAAATCCAAATATAAATATGGGATCAAGTATAAAATTCAAAATTGTGCCAGTAAGAAGTGAAGTCATTCCATATCCTGGGCTCCCATCTGCTCGTATTATTGAACTTAAACCACATGCAACCATAGTAAATGGAATTGAAAAAATCACTATTTTCATATAATCAAATGCATATAAAAAATTTGTGCTTGTAGCTCCAAATTTCCATAAAAGTCTTTCTAAAAAAATATAACCAAAAATAAAAATTACAATTCCGCTTATTACAAGCATAGAAATTGCATTTCCAATTCCTCTTGCTCCTTCTTCTTTATTTTTTTCGCCTAATTTTATACTATAATATGCCGCTGCTCCATCACCAAATAAAAGAGCAACGCCCTGGGTAAATACAATCAGGACCACCCGTTAAACGGGTGGTTTGCTCTGCGCCTGTAAGGCTTTGTTACTGGCCGTGCTACTCGCACGTTGAAATGGTCTGCCGACCGCAAAACCTTTACCGGCTGCACCTAAAAGGTGCTTTATTTTTTGCCTTTATTTACTGGCTCACCCGTAAACGGGTCGATATATTCCTTCAAACTCATTTGTTCGTAAGCTATATCTTCCTGTATTTGATTTTTTATATACTCTTGTATTACCTTCTTATTTCTTCCTACTGTATCAACATAGTATCCCTTACACCAAAATTGCCTATTGCCATACTTATACTTCATGTTTGCATGCCTATCAAAAATCATCAAAGAACTCTTACCTTTGAGGTATCCCATAAATTGAGCTACGCTCAATTTATGCGGTATACTTACAAGCATATGTATGTGGTCAGGGCATGCATTGGCTTCTATAATCTCAACTCCTTTTCTTTCACATAATAATCTAAGTATTCTTCCTATATCAGCCTTTATCTGTCCATATATAATTTGTCTCCTATATTTTGGTGCAAAAACTATGTGATATTTACAATTCCATTTGCTATGTGATAAACTATCAATGTCCATTAACCGGACACACCTCCTTGTATTTTATAGTTTTGGTCGGCAAACCTACTATAATTTTACAATGGAGGTTTCTTTTTTTTCTACTCATAGCTAAAAGCTTTCCGGAACCACAAGTCAAACTTGTGGTATTCTTTAATACAACAAAAAGCCCCTCGCCTTTAAAGGCAGAGAGGCTGTGTATTCATATTCAACTTTAATTTTATTATGTTAAATTAAAGTATTCTTCTAGCCGCATAGAATTTGTATACAGATGAAACTTTTACAACATCTCCTGTTTGTGGAGCATGTATCATTTGTCCATTACCTACATATATTCCAACGTGACCTGCATGTGGGAATACTAAATCACCTGGTTGAAGCTGATCTCGGCTTACAGGAACACCAACATTTATTTGTGAATATGTTGTTCTGCTTATATCAATTCCTACTGCATGATTATATACATATTGAGTAAATCCAGAACAGTCAAAGTTGTTTGGCCCTGTTGCCCCATAAACATATGCTTTTCCTAAATGCTTATAAGCTTCATTTAATACTGCTGACGCATTTCCTGATGCTGGAGGCGCTACTGTTGACGAACTGTTACTTGATGAAGATCCTCTATTCGGTTTGCTTGTGCTTGTATTAGCACTAGCAGCTGCTCTTGCTGCTGCTTCTCTTGCTGCTGCTTCTTCCTGCTGCTTTTTGTTGCTGTATGCAGTCTTAGCTTTTTCTATCATATCATTAACTTCATTTTTAACTATTTCACTCTTAAGCTGATTATCTCTTATGTTTCTTAATTGATCGATAGCTGATTGAAGTTCTGAAGACGTACTGTTAGAGTTGTTTATCACATTGAATTGTGATTGTACAACTTCTCTTTCTACTTGTGATAAATATTCAGAGTCAAATTTGCTCTTTTCTTGTTGTGCTTCATTAATAAGAACTTCTTGTTCTTTTTTCTTTCCATCTAATTCACTTAAGCTTGTTTGTACTTCCTTATTAAGTGTATCGATTTCATTTTTCTTATCTTCTAGTGATTTTATTTTAGTATCTAATTCTTCCTTTTTATCTGTTAATTCTTCAATGGCTTTCTTATCTTTTCCTATAATTTGAGAAACAGCTTGAAGTCTAGTAAAGAAATCTCCTGTCGAATCAGATTCTAATAAAAATTTTAAGTAGCTGAATTCTAAGTCACCAGACTTGTACATTCCACTAACTCTTTCTCCTAAAGCTAAGTCTAAATCATTAACTTCTTTTTTACATTGTTCAATTTCTTTTGTAGTGTTATCAATTACATTATTTATGTTAGTTATTTCTTTTCTATTTTTTTCCACCGTTACTTGTAGCGGTTCTATCTGTTCATTTAAATCATATATTTTATCTTGAATATCTGCTATTTTCGCTTCTATTTCTGCATATTTATTTCTAGTTTCATTAAGCTTACTGTTATCTGGTGTTGCATATGCTGGTATAGTGCTACCTATAACTACAACTGTTGCTAGCATAAGTGCCAGAATCTTTTTTTTCATTAATCTTCGGTCCCCCCTTGAACCTTCCCTCCCTTATTTACGTATTATCTTACATTATTATAACACTTTCAATAAATATGGACAACAGCATTACCCTGCGAGAAATTAAGTTATTTTAAGGATATCTAAAATTCTTCCCATTTCCCCCTGTATACTAGCTTATTCTCACAAATAGTCATTTCAACTCATTTTGAGGCTAAAAATAACGATTATAACTTTAATTTCTTATACAATAAAACATCATATACTATTGACATGCACTTAATATCAATATATAATGTTATTTGTCATCGGGGTGTGGCGCAGATGGGAGCGCGCGTGCTTTGGGAGCATGAGGTCGCAGGTTCGATCCCTGTCACCCCGACCATGAAATAAAACTTAAGGATATTTCCTTAAGTTTTTTTATTATATATTTATTTCTATCAGACTCATAAGTCGAAATACGGGACAGGAGGATAATATGCTTAAAAATATAAAAGGTGCTATTTTTGATTTGGATGGTACTCTTGTTGATTCTATGTGGGTATGGCGTCAAATAGATGTTGATTATTTGAAATCAAAAGGCCATTCACTACCTGAAAACTTAAATTCAGAAATATGTCATTTAAGCTTTACTCAGACTGCAAATTATTTTAAGAAAAGATTCAACCTTTCAGATTCAATAGAGACCATTTTAGATGACTGGCACAACATGGCTTATAATCATTACTCAAAAAATGTAAAATTAAAAGATGGCGTTAAAGAATTTTTAGATAAATTAAAAAATAACAATGTAAAAATAGCTTTAGCTACAAGTAATTCAGTTCCTCTTCTTGAGGCATGTTTAAAAAATAATGGAATATATGATTATTTTGATGCAATAACAACTACAGATGAAGTTCCAAACGGAAAGAACTGCCCTGATGTTTATCTTCTTGCAGCAGAAAAAATTAATATAAATCCATCTGACTGTATAGTATTTGAAGATATTCTTGCTGCAATAAATGGAGCAAAAGCCGCTAACATGACTGTTGTGGCAGTACATGATGAACATTCATCAAATGAACTGGATGAAATTATAAAGGCTTCTGATAAATATATAAATTCTTACTTTGAATTAATATAAATAAATAGTCCTGATGAACTGCATAATCATCAGGACTATTTTATATTATATGAAGCTATGATTTAATAACACATATAGCTTGGAAAATTATTTTCTTTCTACACCATATTTTCCTTCTAATTGTTGTAATAAATCTTCATATTTCTTGTGTTGTGCTTTCTTTAATAATTCATTTACAACACTATTCTTAACTTCTTCAAAACTCTTAACAGAACCTTCATTTTTTGAATCAACAACTATTAAGTGGTAACCAAATTGAGTCTTAACAGGTTCGCTTATAGCTCCTATTTCAGCATCAAATGATGCTTTTTCAAATTCAGGAACCATCATTCCTTTTGAGAATTCACCTAAGTTTCCACCTTGTTCTTTAGATGGACAGCTAGAGTATTTCATTGCAGCATCTGCGAAAGATAACCCATTATTGATTTCTTCTCTAACTTTGTTAGCTTCTTCTTCAGTAGATACTAATATATGTCTTGCTGAAACTGTTGGAGGAACTGAGAAAGCATCCTTGTTTTCATCATAGTATTTCTTAGCATCTTCTTCAGTAACAGTAACATCTCCTAATGCCTTATTCATAGCCATAGAAGTTAATATTTCTTTAGTTACACTTTCAAGTGCTTCCTTAAATTCTTCAGTTTTATCTAATTCCATTTCTTTACCAAATTTATTGAATAATTCAAATGAAATTAATTGTTCAAGTAAATTCTTCTTTGCTCCTTCTGAAGCGAAAGCTGCTCTTTGTTGTTCTGGATATCTAGAAATTAATGCATTTAAATCTTTTTCTGTTATTTCATTTCCTGCAGCAATAGCTAATACTTTATTTTCCATTTTTCGTCTCCTTTTTACTATATAATTTATTCATGCCTTTCTATTTTAACAGTATATGGCGATAGTAACAATAAAATTTAATTTATTATTATTCTTTGTCTAATTAATACATAATATTCCTACATGGTGCTATAATAAATTGAGGTGATTTCATGTCTGAAATATTAAAAAATGATTGGAAAAATTATTTATCTTCCGAATTCGAAAAAGACTATTACAAGAATTTAAGAAGTTTCTTAAAAAATGAATACAATTCTACAGTAATATATCCTAACATGCACGATATATTTAATGCTCTGCATTTCACTTCATATGCAGATACAAAGGTAGTAATATTAGGCCAGGATCCTTATCACGGTCCAAATCAAGCCCATGGTTTAAGTTTTTCTGTCAATCCTGGAGTAAAAACCCCACCATCTTTATTAAATATATATAAAGAGCTACATAGCGATTTAAACTGCTACATACCTAATAACGGTTATTTAAAGAAATGGGCTGACCAGGGAGTCTTATTATTAAATACAGTACTTACAGTACGTGCAGGAGAAGCAAATTCCCATAAAAATAAAGGATGGGAGGAGTTCACTACTCAAGTAATAAAGGCTCTTAATAAAAAAGAAACTCCTGTTGTATTCATATTGTGGGGAAATAACGCAATATCAAAGGAAAGTCTGATAACTAACCCAAAACATTTCATAATAAAGTCAGTTCATCCAAGTCCACTTTCTGCCTCAAGAGGTTTCTTCGGAAGCAGACCTTTTTCAAAAACAAATGAATTTCTTATTTCGACTAACCAAAAACCTATAGATTGGCAGATAGAAAATATTTAAACACAGAAAAGCTATCTCAATATATAATAAATAAAACGTTATAAACTGTTTTATATCTTCTTAATTTGAGATAGCCTTTTCTATCCAATTCTCCTCGGCATTAACCTTACATCTTCAACTGTTCAACATTTATTAATCCGTAATTTTTCAGAATATCAAGCGTATCTGTATCTATATACTGATCCTGCTCCTTTTCTTCATCATATTTGTTCCTCTCATTTAGAAACTCCTCAATCTTATCCACAACAATACATCCAGTTACCATGACTATAAATGAAACAGCTATAAATTTCAACATGATGTTTCCTCACATAATTTATATCTCATATTAATATATGAACTATTTATCTAAAAAACACTCTTTTTACATATTCCTTAAAATTTTTAATCGTTCTTTATGTCATATAGAATATTAATCTAAACTTTTATATAATGTTAGTATATTTCTGCTAAAAATGCATAATGTACTACTATTATATTTTTCTAGATATATTATCTAGTAGTCCATTTCATACGATTGAGGAGGTTAATATTAATGGAATATAAATTCAAGTACAACAATAAAGAATACATATTAAACAATGACAACTGCGAAGGTATATTTTTTGAAAATGATGAAAAAATTGAAGGCATAACTGTAGATACTATTTTAAACGCTTTAAATGAAGGTGAAGAAGTTTCATTTACAAATGAATATTACTCTGGAAAATGTTCATGTGATAATCAAGAAAAAATCGGGAAATACTACCGTTATCTTGAATACCACTTTTATATTTACACAAAAGATAATCAATATGTTATAAACACAATCTGTAGAGACTATGAAAATACATCTTTCAATAAACTTTACAGCACTGGCAAGGTTGATAAAAGCTACATAGTTAACGTGACTGTTTGTCCTGATTGCGGAACATATTCCATAGAAATAGACGAATGTGAGGTTTAATATAACTTCACATAATAATTCGTGCTAATATAAAAGACGACTAAATCAAGATATATAATTAATATTCTAAAACAGTTTAAGTATTAAATCTGTATTATGAATAATATATATCCAAATTAGTCGTCTCTTAAATTGAACAATAAATTAACTGCATAAAGACCTTTTCTCATTTATTGCAATATCATTATATAAATTTACAATAAAAAAACACTAACATAAGTTAGTGTTTGTGGTGGCTCGAACTGGAATCGAACCAGTGACACGAGGATTTTCAGTCCTCTGCTCTACCGACTGAGCTATCGAGCCATGCTCACCTGGCAACGTCCTACTCTTCCACACAGTCTCCCGTGCAGTACCATCGGCGCTGTAGACCTTAACTTTCCTGTTCGGAATGGGAAGGAGTGTTACCTCTACGCCGTCATCACCAGATCACAAATAGAATTATATCTAGATATGGGGATTATGTCAACACTTTTTCTAAACTTTTTTTATTTTTTCTCATTTTAATCTCTAATACGACTATTCAAAACACCCCCAAACCTCTTTTATATCAATGATTTAAGGGTATTTTAAAAATCGTACTTTTCTATGCATTTTTTATTGAATTATGTATATTTTTCTTCAAATACATCTTATTTAGTTCCAAATATTAAAAATTATTCGATAAAATTAGCGTAAAAATTATAGACATAATATGTTATATGCATCATATCTAACAATATATGTTTATATTTTATTTATAAAACTATATCTTTATACAACTCTATCTGTTTTCACCGAAAACTCTTCATCATAATTAAGCAAAGCCTGTAGGTTCATTAAGTTATATTTGATTTTCATATTCCTTTACTAATCTATAGAAAGTGGCCTTTGTAAGCCCTAAATTATTATATGTATCAACAGCAGACTGTTTTTTATTCTTCCATAGTTTATATTGAGCTTTAAATTCTCTTGTTATTTCTGTCTTAGGTCTTCCTATACCTTTTCCATTATTCCTGACTTTTAATCTGTTTATCCCTTCAGCCTGCCTCTCCTTATTTCTCTTCTTTTCCTTTTCTGATAGATAGCTCAATAGTTCAACCACTATTTCGTTTATTTTTATTTTTTCTTCTTCATTCTTATTAATAGTACTAAGTATAGGACTATTTACTATGGCCAGATCAATTTTATTATCATATAACCTCTTCCATTCGTTTCTTATAGCTTCAGAACCTCTGCCCAACCTATCTAATTCACTTATTACTAAAATATCTCCACTTCTAATCATATACTCTGAAAGAGCCTTATATCCATCACCATTTAAATTATCTGCAGATATGGTATCCACAATAATTTCTCTCTCATTAAGTTCCAGTTTATTAATCTCACAATAATTCTTTATAACTTTAATCTGCTCTTCTTTGTTTTTTATCTTTGATGTTGTTCTCACGTATCCAAATACTTTTCTCTGCATCTGCATTCTCCTTGGTTTCATCGCATACTTTTTTCTCAAAAGGTATCATATTATTTTGATACGTTTCAAAAATATAATAAACCTTTTGGTTCTATATATAAATATCATATTTTTACTTTTAATGCAAAGATTATTTGTAACAGATGGAGAGATATCTAGAACTTAAAAATTCATTATAAAATTAATATATAGGATAACTCTTCTTTAATTTATCTATAACATTCTCGTCTAATGGATCTGCCCAATAGGAATTTATTATTTTTTCTGGATTTTTCTTCGAAAGTTCATATTATATATTCATTTTCTTCATCTATATACTTTGCAATCCCACTAAGCATCACAGCTACCCCTATTATTTTATTAAATACATATCCTGTTTTATAACCTTTGTATATATTCGAAATCATAGGATACTTATAATTCCTGCTGCTGTTAGGTTCGCCAGCACATAAAACAACTTTATCTATCTTATAAATTTCAGGATAATTTAATATGTTCTCCTCAGTTCCATATACTCCACACCCATGTGCATGACCATCTATAATCATATTTCCTCTCCATATTTTGTAAATAATGCTAATTATATCATACCAACTGTATTAAAAACCTATTTTTCACAATAAAAATAAACCAATCTTAAAATAGATTGGCTCACTTTGTTATACAGTAATTAATTTATTGAAATATAAATGTATATTATTGCATCATCCATGTTTCCATCTTGATATTCTTCAAAATCACACTTATAGTTCCTATTTAAATCCATACTCCATAGTTTCTCCCAGAATTCCTGTACTGCTCTGACCATATGCCCCCTCACTATAAATTTTGCATACTTTCCTTCTGGTATAACCTTTTTAACTACATCTTCCTTATTGCTGAATCGATTTACTTCACAGCCAACAGTGACACTATACTCACTATTTACATCACTTTCATAATCAGAGTATATTTCTACAGATTTATTATTTTCTTTGTTCTCTATCCCCTCGTATACTCCTCCTCTATAAAATTTATCCCACAATGAACCAATTATAGAAGGCATATCTGGATCTGAGTTTTTAGTCCTTGCACTTACTCCTTCTATTTTCATTTCTTTTAAATTTACTATTTCATATTCCATACAAAGCACCTCTCTTTCTCTTATATATTCATCTTAGCAGTTATAACCTGACATCTTAATGTCAGGTTATATATATTTATATTAATTATTTATATAATAAAGTGATACTGCACCATACCTTTTTTAATTAAGGATTAAACATTAAAAGTTGATAATTTCGGCTAAAAACTATAGATTTTCTTTATCTATCTAAATTACAATATAATCTGCTCAAAATTTATAGATATTTCTTCAATATTATATCTACAAAATTTTTAAATTCCTTCCTCATTATTTCTGGCTCAAGAATTTCTATTTCATCACCATATCCTAAAAAATAATTATATATCCATTGATTTTGGGGTATATCTGCTTCTACAATAAGGCTGTCACCGTAAGGCTTAATTATACCTTTTCTAAATTCATCATATACTCTAGGAGCTGCAGACATTTTTATTTTAAGTTTTACTCTTACTGTTTCTACACTTTCAACAGTATAATTTAAATCCATGTGTATATTATCATTCTTAATAAATGTTTCCTTTAATATCTCTAATTCTTCAATTCTTGTTAATTTAAAAAACCTGAAATCATTACGTTTTCTGCAGTACCCATATACATACCACTTATTCCCCTTAAATACGAGCTTATATGGCTCAATAATTCTCTTTGAAACCTCACCCTTATTATTATAATAAGAAAATGTCACACAATTATAGTTCATAATACCTGCTTTTAACAGCTCAAAATTCTTTTTTTCATCTTCACTCTGCTCCCACCCAGAAAAATCAATTTCAATCCAGTCTGTATCATTCTTTTTAAATACATTTTTTAACTTTATTAAAGAATCCTTTACATCAATCTGCCCTGTAGCACTTACGCTCTGAAGTGCCATTATTATCTTGTTTTGTTCATCTTCTGATACAATTGTCTTATCTATTGAATAATTATCTAAAATAGATATCCCTCCTCCTTTTCCCTGAGAGGCATAAACAGGTATGCCATTAGTCGAAAGAATATCTATATCTCTGTAAATAGTTCTTACTGAAACATTAAAATAATCTGCAAGTTCCTTAGCTGTAACTGTTTTTTTATTTACTAAAATCTGAACCCTAGAAAATAATCTGTCAATCTTCATATTTTCACCTATTTCAAATACTTTTCAGGATCATTCACTCCGAGCCTCCCCTGCTCATTGTATCCCGTTCTAAATTCCTTCTTAGAATTAATGTACTTAGATGTGATCCAGGTAAACATTGGATATAATCTTAATTTATTATCTTTTATATATCTATACGGCTTTGTAATATCAATATTAACAGTAATACTATATGAGCATCCTGCTGTTTTAGTAAAGTGTTCAAGGATTTCTTTTCTTACCCATTTATCCATATCTATGATTTCAAACTTCATAATACCCTCCATTTTTATGATAAGCTAATACATACATGCTTATTTTATTTGACATTATTTACATTTATTTATATTTGTAGGATATCATAGCTAATAGTATATTTCTACAATGAAAAATTATAGTGATTTTATTTTCCATTTATTTGTGTAATAATAAAAGCATAAAATAAAAACGGAGATGATTTTACATGAGTAATGAAATAGAAAAGTTAACTCAAATTCTAAAAGAAAGTAATAACATAGTATTCTTTGGAGGTGCAGGGGTAAGCACTGAAAGTGGAATACCTGATTTTAGAAGTTCAAATGGTTTATGGAATGAGAAATTAAAAATAAACTTTACTCCAGAACAGCTAGTGTCTCATACATTTTTTATGAAATATCCCGAAGAATTTTTTAAATTTTATAAGGATAAACTTATATATCCAAATGCTAAACCCAATGCATGCCATATAGCTTTAGCGAAACTTGAAGAGATGGGTAAGCTTAAAGCAGTTGTAACTCAAAACATAGATGGACTACATCAAGCTGCCGGATCTAAGAAGGTATATGAACTTCATGGATCAGTCCTAAGAAATTACTGCATGAAATGTAATGCATTCTATGATGAAAAATTTATTTTAGCTTCTGAAGGAATACCTACATGTCCTAAATGTGGTGGAAAAGTAAAACCAGATGTAGTTCTATACGAAGAAGGATTGGATGAAGCTACTATTCAAGGTGCAGTAAATGCAATATCCCATGCAGATACATTAATAATTGGGGGTACTTCACTTGTGGTTTATCCTGCTGCGGGACTTATTAACTACTTCACAGGTAAAAATCTTATTCTCATAAATAAGAGTTCAACTTCTGCTGATTCAAAAGCTGATTTAGTTATCCATGACTCTCTCGGCAGAGTATTAGGTGAAGCAGTTAAAAACATGTAATATTAAATATTAAATTTATAGACTCTATATTTATATTGTTATTTCAAAGCATAAAATCAATTATTACTATAGAAAAGGCAGCATTGTTATTTTAAAATCTAATGCCGCCTTTCCTTGTTTTTAATATTTACTCATTTTCATATATATTACTTTTTATTTTACTATATGTCTTATATTTTATTAGTTACTCTGCCGGAATCATAATCAAAAAATAAGCTATATCAAATTAAATAATGAATTCAATTTGATATAGCCTATTAAAATTTTTATAATATCCTAATAAAATTCATCGTATGAATTTCTGCTGAATACTTGAGACTGCTCTATTCCCAAATCATTACATGCCTGTTCGAAGCTGCACCCCATTTCATCCATATACTTTGCAACATATGAATTAATATCTATTGGCGAATTACTAAAATCCATCACTATTCCTCCTTAAATTTTATTTATTTAGTTATTATTTTCATCATTTGAATGTTCTATTCATATATTATGATTAACTATGAATATTAATTCCAAATTTTGTGTCATCGTTTACTTTTTCACATAAACTTTTTAATTTTAATTTTTATATCTCAGAACTATTAAGCTTTACTAATTTAGTTTATGATTACTATTTAAAAATATTCTTTAAATCTCACTTTTCTGCTATGAATTATTAAATACGTTACAAAATATATTTAAATTAGAACTAATAAAGGAGAAAAAATATGGTTTTTGTTTTATTACTGCTGCTTTTTCTTTTCTTAGGAGGAGGAAGTTTCTTTTTCTTAAAAACATATGATGAAAAGTACGTTGCACTCCAAAAGAGTAATCTTCTTTTAAAATCACAGCTATCAAAGATTAAAGAAAAATATGATATCCTTGATTCATCCACACAAAATTGTAATCTTGAATTTCTTACTGTGGATAATCATTATGGATTATTGCCAAAAAACACTATAGTTAGAATAAGCCCTTCAAACAACTCGTGTATTGTAAAAAAAATAGATATGGGAATGCAGGTAGGTATTTTAGAAAAAGTTCGTACAAATGATTCTACATGGTACTATGTTGCCCTTCCCCTAGATATAAATATAAATTCAAGAGGCTGGGTAGAAGAATTTTCATTTTCTGAAATATCCAATTCTCCAATAGAAATTTCATAAAATATTTTATATGTAAAATGTATAATAAAAATATATGTGGTAATACTTTATAATGAAGTATTTAACTTCAATATTTAATCGCCTCTCCCCCATTTTTATTTATATACAATTAGGTATCGCTATGATTATTTTATTAATAATCATAGCGATTTCGTTTTTTTATCTATTTTTTATCTTTAAATTTCTCATATTTTAGAATTAATTAAGCAGTATAATATCTCCTATTAATCACTAATAAAACTTCTTATTTTCCACTCTATAAATAAATAACTCAAATATGATAATAAAATAAATTAATATATTTAAAACCTACCTGAAAATTAAATATCAGATAGGTTTTATTCAAAAAGATAATAATTTTAATATTGCTATCCTTAATCTTAGTATTAAGGATAGCTTTTTATATGAATAATTTTTTCATCTCAATTTACTTCTAAGGAAATACTCACATTAACATAAAAACTCACTGAGTACTTACCTAAAATTAAATCAATCTATGTATGAGAAGAAAAAATTAGGTGCAAGGAGAGCTTTCATGATAATATTTTATGTTAATACCACTTTTTTTATTCATAACTAAATAGAAAAGTAAATTATTAAACTTATTTTTCTATTTAGTCACTTTATATGCTTCTATTAGCATTGATATAGTAATTGCCATTTGCATCATATTTAGTATACTTTATGCTGAATTTATTATCTACAAGCATTGAATTTATTACATCTATATCCTTTCTGTTTCTTTTGTTTATTTTTATTGTAAAATTATCATCTTTGTCTATTATTTTTAAATAATCAAATATATTGCTGTAATCTTCCAAACCAATATTGCCGCTGATATCCATACTATAATTTGACATTGGTTTTTCATCCTCCTTAGTGTAAACTCAAGTATATTTCTATACAAAAATAGTATGGCTATATTCATATAATAATATTCCTATTCTACTAAAAATGATTATATTTTTAAATTTTTATATACAAAAAGGTAGCCTAAAATCTTTATTATAAGCTACCTTTTTACATATACAGATAAATTTATATTTTATTCTTTATAAATACTCTAGTAATAGCATTAATTTTTATTTTTTGCTTCATTTATACTATTAATGACTTTATCAACCTCTGATTCCGGAACTTCTTCATACCTTACAAATTGCTTTGTAAAGATTCCACGTCCTTGAGTCAATGAACGTAACTCAGTAGCATACTTTCTAATTTCTGCCATAGGAACCTCCGCAACTACTTTTTGCTTTTCTCCTTCTGGTTCCATTCCTATTACTCTGCCTCTCTTTTTATTTATGTCTGCCATTACATCTCCCATATATTCATCTGGTATTACAACTTCAACTTGCATTATAGGTTCCAATAAAATTGGTTTTGCCTGTTCTAATCCCTTTTTATATGCTATTGAAGCTGCCATTTTAAATGCCATTTCAGATGAATCAACTGAATGGAAAGAACCATCGTGAAGTGTTGCTCTAAGACCTATAACAGGGCATCCTGCTAATACACCGTGTGATATACATTCTCTTAAACCCTTTTCAACTGCTGGAATAAAGTTTCTAGGAACAGCTCCTCCGACAACCTTATCTACAAATTCTAAATCTTCCTCGCCATCACTTCTAGGCTCAAATTTGATTACAACATCACCATATTGGCCATGACCACCTGATTGCTTTTTATGCTTTCCTTGAACATCAGCAACTCCCTTTATTGTTTCTTTATATGGTACTTTAGGAAGTTCTAAATCTATATCAACTCCATATTTACTCTTAATTTTGCTGGCAATTATGTTAATGTGAGTTTCACCTAAGCCTGAAATAATAGTTTCTGCATTTTCAATATCTCTTGAAACTTCAAATACGGGATCTTCCTCTTTTAATTTTGCCAAAGACTGAGATATCTTATCTTCATCTCCCTTAGCCTTAGGTATTACTGACATTGAACATACTGCACCTGGGAAATTCATCTTATCATACATTATCTTAAAATCTGGACTGCATAACGTATCTCCTGTGTTAGTATACTGAAGCTTTGAAATTGCTCCTATATCTCCTGCTATTATCTTCTTTGTAGGAATCTGAGTCTTTCCTCTAAGGAAACATATATGTGATAACTTTTCATTCTTATGCTTATTTGTATTAAGTACTGTCATATCATCCTGAGCTTCTCCAGTTATAACTCTGAAGAAAGATATCTTACCTACAAACGGGTCTGCAATAGTCTTAAATACTAACGCTGAAAATGGCTTGCTTTGATCAAGCCCTATGAATACTTCTTCATTCGTATCAACTTTTACAGCTTTCTGAGGAATTGCATATTCAGGTGATGGGAAACATTCAATAATATCCTCAAGTAATGTATCCATACCTATTACTTTAAGTGCACTTCCACACATAACTGGTGCAATGTCACCACTTGCACAACCTTTAATCAATCCCTTGTAAATTTCATCATCACTTAATGTTCCTTCACTGAAATACTTATCAAGCAAAGCTTCATCTGTTTCTGCAACAGACTCCATAATCATTATTTTACATGCATGAACTTTTTCTTTTAATTCTTCAGGAATCTCAATAGCTTTTGTTTTTTTTGTATTAACATCATAGATTCTTGCTTTTTCAGAAATAACATTAATTACACCTCTGAAATCATCCTCAGATCCAATAGGGTATTGAATAGGAACTACACTAATTCCAAATTTCTGATTAAGTTCATCCAGCACCTTATCAAAACTTGCATTTTCTCTATCTAATTTATTTATGAATATAGTTCTTGGTAACTTTATTTTATTGCAGTATTCCCATGCTTTTTCAGTTCCAGCTTTTACTCCTGAAACGCCGCTTACAACTATCATAGCTACATCTACAGCTCTCATTCCCTGGATCCACTCCCCCTGAAAATCAGCATAACCTGGAATATCAACTATATTTATCTTAATATCATCTACTTCTACTGGAGCTACTGAAAGAGAAATAGAAAATTGTCTTTTCTTTTCCTCCGGATCAAAATCTAATACTGTTGTACCATCTTCGATTTTTCCTAGCCTATCAGTCACCTTTGAATAATATAAAATACTTTCTGCTAAAGCAGTCTTTCCTGTACCATTATGTCCTATAAATCCCACGTTCCTTAGATTATTGATAGTATAATTCCTCATAAATTCTGCCAAATCCTAAAATCTTATTAGAAGATGGCTTTCCACCTACCTTTCATGTACAATAATGTTGAATATCCTGCTTTCAAAATAGAATAAAATTTATCAAGAATACATTCATATTTTATATCCAGAATTCTCTACATTCAGTATATTATATGTATTCTTTTTATTTATAATTAATAATTCTATCCCTATTTATAAAACCCTTTTTTATTTTTCTAAATTTTCTGAAAATTATCCCTCCTTTTAAAATTATTTTCATATTTTGTATTGTTACTTCCTTTGTATTATAATTAAGTTTGATTATAAGAAATCACTTATTATTATTTTTATTAAGGAGTTTAATATTTATGAAGATTAATTCACTAAATAAAACAAATGGAACTTCCCTAAATAAATTCAGTGTATACTTCACTAACTTTGTTGTCTATTCATTGCTAATACTTTTTTTAATAGTATTTGCTACAACATTTTCTTCTGTATACAATAATTTTGCTGATATGAATTATGTAAACATCACTCTTATAGGACTATACATAATATTATCTGGCTGTTTTATTTATGGAATACATAAAAAAATATCTCAAAAGAAAATGTTCCTCTACATTCTTATTTCAGGGTTTATTTTAAGGCTTTCGTGGGCACTTGTAACAAAAAGCACTCCAGTATCAGACTTTAAATCAATATATGATGCAGCTACAAACCTTTTAAATGGAGATAACAGCGCATTTATTGGACTTGGATATTTTGCAAGATTTCCTCATATGACACCATATGTAGTCTTCTTTTCAATACTGATAAGATTCTTTGGAGATAATGTACTTTTGGCAATTAAAATGATAAATGTTATATTTTCTACAGGTGCAATTGCTCTGGTATATCTTATATGCAGCAAAATATTTAAAGATTATAGAAAGATACTTCTTGGAACTTTCTTTATGGCTATTCTTCCTTCTGCTGTTTTATATGTACCTGTATACTGCTCAGAAAATATAGCAATTCCCTTATACTTAGCAAGTATATATCTTTTTATTTTAGTTGTAGAAAAAAAGAATAACTGTATGCTGCTTATCTTAAGTGGACTTCTTTTATTCATGGGACATTTATTCAGAATGGTTGCCTATGTAATATTAATTGCTTATGGAATGTATATATTTATATACACTAAAGATAAAATTTTTATTAAGATAAGAAATATATTGCTTATAGCAATTCCTTTTGTTCTGCTTTTCGTAATTTCATCAAATACTCTTATAAAAATGAATATTACAGAAAGAAACTTATGGGATGGAAGTGAACCTAGCATTACATCTGCAGTAAGAGGAAGTAATATTGAAAGCGGTGGAAGCTGGAATATTGATGATGCTGAATTTATTGAAGAAAATCTCCATCGTGTAGATAAAGAAACACTTGCACAAATATGTAAGGATAGAATTATAGAAAGATACACTACTACTCCACCATTAGAATTAGGTAAGTTCTTTATAAAAAAGATTGCTACACAATGGGCATATGGTGATAATTCCGGTGCCTACTGGTCAGAGCTTGGAATTGATGAAAGTGATATAATATTTGATATTTCAGGTAAGGGTATCCTCTGGTATCAACTTGTTTATGCAATAATTCTATTATTTATAATGAAAGGATTATTTAACAAAGGGGATCATTTTGATAATAAAATTATAAATCTATTTTATATTATCTTATGTGGATTTGGAGCAATGCTTTTAATACTAGAAAATCAATGCAGATACGCATATATAATCAACTATGTGTTTGCAATACTGCCAGTTACTGCTTTAAAATCATCTAAAGATAATTAAAGCAGTCCTCATATAAATTTGGAGCAATAAAAAAGTTTAGATTCAGGTAATCATTGAATCTAAACTTTTTTCTTTTTATATGCTTTTTAATTTTAATTCTTTGTTTTATTATATTACATACTAATTCATATCATAATATACTCTATAACCTTGTTTGGCTGATCACGCCGATAGATAAGATATATATTTTATTCTCTCTGCATTTTACCTTTATGATTTTATTTCTTCTGGTTCATTCTTCTTACTGAAAGCAAAGAACTTCATTATTATAAATGTTATAGGTACTCCTACAATTGCAGCTAATGCAAATACAATTAACTTATTCCATCCAAGTATATTATAAAATATTATTACAAAAATATTCTGTATTATAAAGTTAGGGATATACGAGATGCAGAATTTTATATATTTCATAAATCTCATATCTTCTTTAAAAACTAATGTAGTATTTAATAAATAAGAAATTGTCATTGAAGTAATGTATCCACATATGAATGAAACATTAACATCTAAAAATAGGGAATAAATATATGAAAATAATATTCCGTTTATAGTATTTATACCACCTACAACTAGGAATCCAAAGAACTCCTTTGAAAGAAATACATTCTTAATTTTTTTAATCCTTCCTGGTTTATATTCATTCCACTCCATAATATTATCACCACTTACTATATATCTTTCCTTTGCTAATAAAGAAATCGGTGCATCACTTAATGAGTCAGAATAGAATTTATTTATTTCCCCTTCTCTGCCATCTTCAAAATACTTTTTAAATCTTAATACTTTTTGTTCCCCATAGCAGTTTTCACCTTCGCATACTCCAGTTTTTTTATTCACTTCCGAAGCAATCAGATGCTTTATTCCTATCCTTCTGCATATAGGAATAAGCAGAAATTCTGGTGATGCAGAAATAACAACATCACTTTCATTCTTTCCTTCTAGATACCATGCTTTTATTTTACTTTGTTTATTATTCCAAAATGAATCAACCATAGCATCAACATCATTTATTCCATTCAAGAACGAATAGAATTTCTCCTTAAAATGAAGTTTTGGACATAACCCAAACATATACTTTATAAACCCAATAATTTGAACAGGCAGAAATCTAATAAGCATTGGATTTTTCTTAAGTGAAAAAAGATAAAAATCCAATGTGCTGTCCCCATCATAAATTGTTTTATCAAAATCATAAACATTCATTCTTTTATCCTCTTTATTTCCTTTGATTATGATTAAAATCTTATAATATAGATTATAAGATTTTAAAACTCAGTCATATAAATATTAGATTTTTTAGATATTATATAGTATCCCTAGCTACTATTAATAATATTGTCTAATAAGACCTCTTCACAATAATATAACTACATTAAACTGATAACTCTTCATATTAACTAACAAACGATTAAATATGAAGCTATTTCTTATACATATATTATTAGAAGTACAATAATAATATATAGTAATGTTAACCCTATTAATACCTTATCCTTAAGAAGTACACTTACAGGATCTCCATCAGAATCACCCTCAACATTCAGGCTGTATTTCATACATATGATCATAACTAATGGTACTGTCCATACAAGATTCTTATTAGGATATCTTGCTATAGTAGTTGGATCAACACACCATAATGAATAAAACACAATAGTAAGACCTAAACACATATACATATTCTTATCAAGAAATTCACGATTGTAATACTTTAATACTTTTCTGCTCTTGCTTCCTTCGGTATCTAATTCATTTCTTCTCTTGCCGAGACCCAAATAAAAAGACATTGCAATTACAGTTAAATAAAGCCAGTTAGATACATCTATTGATGTTATTGCAGATCCATATAATACTCTGAATAAGAATCCTGATACTAGAATCGTAATATCTATTATAGGACGATTTTTTAGCCCCATGCTGTAAGCAAAATTAAAACCTACATACATAATTACAAATAACCATGCCTTAAGATTGAACCCACATGCTAAATAATTCAATACTATTCCTGCAGTTGCAATAACAACTGCTAATATATAGGCTTCCCTTATTGAAACTGCTCCACTTGCTATTGGCCTCTTACATTTTGTTGAATGCTTTCTATCCTTTTCAACATCTTGAATATCATTTATTACATATACTATTGACGACAATATACTAAATGAGCAGAACCCAAATATGGTCTTGCTTAAAAGATCAAAATTAAATAAATTCTGGCTGAAAACAAGCGGTAGAAAAATCAATACATTTTTTAAATAATGATGTACTCTCATTAATTTTAAATACTTTTTCATATTTTATACCTCTGTATATATTTAAAATAAAATTATAGCATTTCTTAAAAACCTTACTACTTTTATTATGCTTCACTATTATCCGAATTTCCAGTATGTAAGTAATTAATTAGTATTTCTTTTTATATCCTTCAAATTTACACTTCTACTATTATACTATAATTAGTATTGGTTTAACAAATAAATGTACTTTAAATAAAAAATACGAGGTATAACCTCGTATTTTGCACTGTCTTAATTTCTTTTATGTATAATCAAATATCTGCATGTAGTAATTACATGAAGATTCCTACTCCTACTCCTAATGGTAATTTAAATACAAACCATACCATTAAAAGAATACTCCATCCAATTAAGAATACTATTGAATATG
>JAEWQX010000119.1 GCA_023399035.1 Bacillota bacterium
TTTGGAGACAAGCATGCAAGGTAGAAAAGGGGAGAAGATATGAAAATAGTTGTTGCAGGAACAGGATATGTAGGATTAGTTACAGGAGCATGTCTTGCAGAAAATGGACATAGTGTAACTTGTGTAGATATAGATCAGAATAAAGTTGAAATGATGAAAAAAAGGAATATCTCCTATATATGAACCTGGGCTTGATGAATTATTAAAGAAAAATCACAACGAGGGAAGATTAGATTTCACAATAGATTACAAAAATGCATATAAGGATGCAGATTTAGTTTTCATAGGAGTTGGAACTCCAGAAAGAGAAGATGGTTCTGCGAATCTTGATTACGTATTTAATGTATGTAAGCAGATAACACAAAATGTGGAAAATGATTGCTTGGTTGTTGTTAAATCAACAGTTCCAATTGGTACAAATGACAGAGTTGAAGAATTTTTAAAGGAAAATGTGAGAGATGGAATTCATATAGAAGTAGCTTCAAATCCTGAATTTCTATCTCAGGGAACAGCAGTTAAGGATACACTTGAAGCAAGAAGAATAGTTATTGGAGTTGAGTCACAATATGCTGAAAAGATTTTAAGAGAAGTATATGAAAGATATGATCAGCCAATAGTTGTTACAAACAGAAGAAGTGCAGAAATGATTAAGTATGCATCTAATGATTTTTTAGCTCTTAAAATTTCATTTATTAATGAAATTGCAAATTTCTGTGAAATTGTAGGTGCTGATGTAGAAGATGTAGCAAAAGGAATGAGTTTTGATCCAAGAATAGGTGACAAATTCTTAAAAGCAGGTATTGGTTATGGAGGCTCTTGTTTCCCTAAGGATACTAAAGCTCTTCACTGGCTTGCAAATGATAATGGTTATGAGCTTAAAACAATCAAAGCAACAATTGAGGTTAATCAAAATCAAAAGTACAAATTATTTAGACAAGCTAAGAAGAGGTTTGGCTCTTTAAAGGGACTTAAAGTGGCTGTTCTAGGACTTACATTCAAACCTGGGACAGATGATTTAAGAGAAGCTCCATCAATTCCTAATGTAAGAAGATTAATTGATGAAGGTGCAGAAGTTGTAGCATACGATCCAGTAGGAGAAGAAAACTTCAAGAGATTTTTCCCTACAGAAATAGAGTATGTAAAGACTCCAGAGGAAACTTTAAAGGATGCACATGCAGCATTTATATTTACTGAATGGAAGGAAATAAAGGATCTTGGTTTAAATACTTTTGTTGATTTAATGAAGAGTCCTATTATTTATGATGGAAGAAACTGTTTTGATGTAAGTGATGCAGAAAATGCTGAAGTAGATTATTATTCGGTTGGAAGAAAAGCAGTTTTGAATAAGCAAAAAAATAAAAAGGAATTATATGAATACAATGTATAAACATTTTTATGATAAGAGTAAAAAGTTTAATTATAACCTTAAATAAAAGTAGATTTAAGGTGGTATAAGAAGGTGAAGGTTAATGAAAATATGTTTTGTAACATCAAGTGGTGGACATTTAACTCATTTGATGCAATTGAAGGAATGGTGGAAAGATAAAGATCGTTTTTGGGTTACTTTTGACAAGGAGGATTCAGAATCAATATTAATGAAAGAAAAAAAATATTGGTGCTATTTTCCTACCAATCGGAATATTAAGAATTTAATAAAGAACACATTTTTAGCAGTGAAAATTTTATTTAAAGAAAGACCAGATTTAATTATAAGTAGTGGTGCTGCACCAGCTATTCCTTTTTTTTATTTAGGAAAATTGATAGGGGCTAAAGTGGTATATATTGAAGTGTATGATAGGATTGATAAAGCAACAATTACTGGAAAAATAGTTTATCCTATAAGTGATTTGTTTGTATTACAATGGAATGAACAAAGACGATTTTATCCTAATGGTGTTGTATTGGGGGGGTTATTTTGATATTTGTCACAGTAGGAACTCATGAGCAAGGTATGAACAGATTATTTAAAGAATTAGATAGATTAAAAGAAAATCATTTAGTAAGAGACGATATTTTTGCGCAAATTGGTTATAGTTCATATATACCTCAATATTTTGAATATAAACAAATGATTGGATATCAACAAATGGATTATTATATTAAGAAAGCCAAAATAGTAATTACTCATGGAGGTCCAGGAAGTATCTTTCATCCTCTACAATATGGGAAAATTCCAATAGTAGTTCCAAGGAATCCGAAATTTAATGAGCATGTAGATGATCATCAAATATTATTTACGAATAGATTAGAAAAAGAGAATAGGGTACTGGCAGTATATGATATCAGTAACTTAAAGAATACTATTAATAATTATGATGATATGATTACAAAGTGCATAAATAGATCTAATGATAATAGTAATTTTATTAAGAATTTTAATAACTTAATTTGTAAATTGATGGAAAATTAAAATTTATAGTATGAAAGGATAGAGATTGTGAATAATACAATACCTAAAATTATACATTATTGCTGGCTTGGAAAAGGTGAAAAGTCAAATTTCGCAAAAATGTGTATAAATAAATGGAAACAAAAATTAGTGGGATATGAGTTTATTGAATGGAATGAGGAAAATTTCAACATACATATAAATAAGTATGTTGAAGAAGCTTATAAAAACAAGAAATATGCTTTTGTATCTGATTACGTGAGGTTATATGCTCTTAAAAATTATGGAGGCATATATTTAGATACGGATGTTGAAGTTTTAAGCGATTTTAATATGTTTTTGAATTTAAATGCTTTCGTTGGGTTTGAAGATATTGAATTAGTTTCAACTGCAGTTATAGGTGCCAAAAGAAATAATGAATTAATAAATGAGTGGATAAAAACTTATGACAATAAAGTGTTTATAAAAAATGGTAAAATGAATACCGAAACTAATGTGAGAAATTTGACAAATATTCTTTTAGCGCATGGATTAAAGCAAAATAATACTCAACAGAATATTTTTAATGATAATATAACTGTTTTTCCAATAGAATATTTTTCACCATTAAAAATAGGCCGAAAGAAACCCAAAATAACCTTTAATACGAAATGTATACACTGGTTTGATGGAAGTTGGTTAACTAGAAATCAACATATAAAATTATTTACTTGACTTGTGCATTAATTTAAGAAAATTTACCAATGGTTTATTATTAATATTTTACCAATATAATTTTTTATATAAAAATAGCATATAAACCTCAAACATGTTAGATTTATATTGCCAAACCAAAATCTAAGGAGATTTATATGCCGACAACAATATTAAACCAAAACCAATTT
>JAEWQX010000133.1 GCA_023399035.1 Bacillota bacterium
CTTAATTTCTTCTAAGTCCATTGTAGGTTCTTTTGAACCAAACATTTCAATACCACATTGGTGAAACTGTCTAAGTCTTCCCTTTTGAACATTTTCATATCTAAAAGTTGGCGATATATAGTATAGTTTTGTAGGCTGTGCCTCATTAAATAATCTGTTTTCAATAAAAGCTCTAACTGCTGGCGCAGTTCCTTCTGGTTTTAAAGTGATGCTTCTGTTACCTTTATCATTAAAAGTATACATTTCCTTTTGAACTATGTCTGTTGTATCACCAACGCTTCTTTGAAATAATTCTGTGTGTTCAAAAATAGGAGTTCTTATTTCTCTTATTCCATAAGTTTTAGTTACATTTCTAAATACGCTTTCAACGTAATGCCACTTGTAAGCATCCTGTGGAAGCATATCCTTGGTACCTTTTGGTGCTTGAATTTCATTTGCCATGTTATATCCCTCCATGTTTTAGTTAAGAGTTAATAAGTAAGAAGTAAAAGTTAAACAACCTCATTAAATGTTCAGTCCTTCATCTATTACCTCTTAGCTTTTAGTTCTTAGCTATATAAAGTATTTAGTAATTCTTTTTTTCTTTCAATCATTTCATCAATTCTAGTTATATATTCATGAAGATCCTTTAAATTAGGAAATCTTTCAAGTCTATCTTCCTCTAGAAATACGACTTTGCTTACTGCCGCCGCTCCTAATGCTATGATTGTTTGTCTTTCTTCAATCATTTGAATGTTATAAATACATTCCTTACCTTCTTTAGCATACCCCAAATTCTCCATATTTCCAACCATATTTTTTTGTCTATACATATAATATGGAGAAAGTCCTAATTCCTCTGCTAAATTTTTACTTTCCTCGTACATCTTGACTATTTCTTCATGAGGGGTTACAGGTATTCCTTTTTTAAGTACAAAATTCTCATACATTATTGAACCTCTCTTAAGAGCTAATCCATGTACTGTAATGCTGTCAGGCCTTAATTTTATAATTTCTTCCTTTGTCCTAAGAATTTCAGCATGGCCTTCACCCGGAAGCCCTATTATTATATCCATATTGATATCATCGAAGCCAAGCTCTCTGGCCATTTTAAATTTTTCCTTAATATCTTCGCTGGAATGAGTTCTTCCTATTAATTTTAGGGTCTTATCATTCATAGTCTGAGGATTTATGCTTATTCTTGATACATTACAGTCCTTCATTATCTGAAGTTTTGTTTTATTTAAAGTATCTGGTCTTCCGCATTCCACAGTAAATTCTTTTACACTTCCTTCTTTTATGAAACCATTATATATTTCATCCATGACCATCATAAATTCACCATCACTTACTGATGTAGGAGTACCGCCTCCAAAATAGACTGTTTCAACATTAAGGTCTTTTTCTTTTACATACCTGCTTATTTCCCTTATCTCCTTCATAAGGCTTTCAACATAAGGCATAACCATCTTTTTATGTGCTCCAATTGGATTAGATGTAAATGAACAGTACATACATTTTGTAGGACAAAATGCCATTCCAATATATATAGAAATTGTTTTACTGTCTCTATTTACTATTCTCTCTTCTGCTTTTGCTACATCTATGCATAATTTTGCCTTATCTGCATGCGCTATATACTTATCCTTGAAGATCTCTATGATTTCGTCTTCTGTTTTACCTTCCTTAAGAAGCTTTAAAGCAATCTTTGAAGGTCTTATTCCAATTAATATTCCCCATGGATATATATCATTTGTCAAATCTCTTAAACATAGAAAAAGGAATCTCCTTAGAGAATTCTTAATATCTTCTCCTAAAGATTCTTCTTTAAAATATTCTTTATGATGAAAACTCATTTTCTTGTCATCAATATAAAAAATATAATCTGCTTCATTCTTCTCCAAAAATTGTATATCATTCATTGGGAAATAAACATTAAATAACTGATATACTTCATATCTATACTTTAAGTCATTTAAATTAACCTTTATTTCCATATCATTTTTCCTTTCTTAAGCTGAAATTATGAAATTGATAGGTGGCAATTTACTTGAACATATTTCAATTGAAAATCATAAAAATATAATTATCAGAAATGCCATAAGGGATTTCATCATTAACTCTCAGCTTTCAACTATCAATTATCAACTATTATAAGTATGGATTTCTCATTTTTTCAAATCTTATAGAAGAAGATGGTCCATGACCTGGATAAACTTCTACATCATCACCAAGTGGGAGAAGCTTATTTTTAATACTGCTTATTATTTCGTTCATATCTCCACCTGGAAAATCAGTTCTCCCAACAGATCCTTGGAATAAAGTATCTCCTGTAAATACCTTATTGTCCACAAAGAAGCATAATCCTCCTTTAGTATGACCTGGAGTTTCTATTACTTTTATTTCATACGAACCTAACTTAATAGTATCTCCTTCTTTTATATATACTGAAGCTTTAGGAAGGGTTCCAAAAACAGAACTATCCTTTTCCATATATTCCTCATCTGCTCTGCTTATATAAAAAGGAATATTATATTTGCTGCATATTTCTTCAACTCCGCCAACATGATCAAAATGACCATGAGTTAAAATCACATATTTAGGCTTTCCACTCATACTTTCAACAGCAGTTTCTATTTTATCTGCATCTCCGCCTGCATCTATTATCACACAATCTTTTGTATCTTCATCAACCAAAATATAGCAGTTTGCTTCATATATTCCTGCAGGAACTGTTTTGATATTTAACATATAAACACACCTTTCTAAAGTCAAGTAATAAATATTGTAAAACTGCAGAATAATTAAACATCAAACTGCATTTTTCAACATTAAGTATATCTATAGTCCTGAAGTTAAAAATTTCTCTTACTATCTAGCAAGATTGTTACAGGGCCATCATTATTTATTTCTACCTTCATATCTGCACCAAACTCTCCAGTTTCAATTTTCAGTTCAGATTCTTTAAGCATTTCTATAAACTTATTATATAACTCTTTTGCTTCATCTCCACCCATGGCTTCCATAAAATTAGGTCGTCTTCCTTTTCTACAGTCTCCATACAATGTAAACTGAGATATTGCAAGAATTTCGCCTTTCACATCTAAAATTGATAAATTCATCTTATCATTTTCATCTTGAAAGACTCTTAGATTTATTATTTTATCTTTTATATATTTCAAATCTTCAACTGTGTCATCTTTGCATATTCCTAATAACACATTGAATCCTTTGTTTATATTTCCTATAACTTTTCCATCAACTACTACAGATGATGATGTTACTCTTTGAATTACTGCTCTCATCTTACCCCCCAATTTATTTAGTTAGGAGTTAACAGTTAACAAGTAACAGTTTTAAAGAATTAGCACTTAACAGGTAACAGTCTTATTTTTTAAATCACTTTGTGATTTATTCAGTAATTGTTACCTGACAATTGTTAACTCATAACTATCTAAATGCTAACTATTAACTCTATAAACATCAATTACGCCTTTAAGTCTCTTGATTTTCTTCATTAATTCATTTAAATTATCTACAGATGTTATTTTAACTTTAATATTTATAAACGCATAACCGTCCTTAGCCAGATTGGCATTAACAGCACTCAACTGAAGTTTTAAGTCCGAAATAACACTCATTGTATCTGCAAGAAGATTTTCTCTATTATCTGCTTTAACCTGAATTTCTGCAAAATATGCAGCATTTTGAGATTTACCCCAGTTTACTTCTACAACTTTTTCACCGTCAGTTTCTATTAACGTTTTTAGGTTTGGGCAGTCTTTTCTATGTACAGATACACCCCTGCCTTTAGTTATATATCCTAAAATCTCATCACCTGGTACTGGCGAACAGCATTTTGCAAATCTCACCATAAGATTACTTTCACCTTTGACTGTAATTCCATAACTATTAGGCTCAGCCTGTCTAGCTGTTTTTGCAATCTGCTCCTCTATTGATTTGCTTAAGATTTCTCTATTTTCCTTTTCCTTTGCTGCTTTATCTATTCCATTATCTTCTTTTAATCTTGAAATATAAGAAGATGCAGATAAACTTCCTATTCCTATAAGAGCATATAAATCATCCATTGTATGAATATTATATCTCTTTGCAAGTCTATCATAGACGTCACCTTTTGCTATATCTGCATAATTAACGCCTTGTTTCTTTAATTCCTTCTCAAAAAGTTCCTTACCTTTTACAATATTTTCTTCTTTTTTTGCTTTTTTAAACCAAAGTTTAATCTTGCTCTTGGATTGATTGCTTTTAGCTATATTCAGCCAATCCATATTAGGTCCCTTTGCATTAGGAGATGTAAGTATTTCTACTATTTCTCCTGTCTTTAAAGTATAGTCAAGCGGTACTATCTTACCATTAACCTTTGCTCCTACACACTTATTTCCAACATCAGTATGTATTCTATAAGCAAAGTCAATTGGTGTAGCTTTACTGCATAGGTTGATTACAACACCCTTTGGAGTAAACACGAAAACTTCATCAGAAAATAAATCTATTTTGAATCCTTCCATAAATTCTTCTGCATCTGATGTTTCCTTCTGCCATTCAAGCATATCTCTAAGCCATGCAAGCTTCTTTTCAAAATCCTTCTGCTTATCGGCTTCTGTTCCGCTAGTGTCACCTTCTTTATATTTCCAATGAGCCGCTATACCATATTCTGCTGTCTTATGCATTTCAAATGTTCTTATTTGAATTTCAAAAGTTTTACCTTGTGGCCCTATTACAGTCGTATGAAGTGACTGATACATATTAGGCTTAGGCATTGCTATGTAATCTTTAAATCTTCCTGGAATAGGCCTATAGATAGTGTGTACAATTCCAAGAACTCCATAACAGTCCTTTACAGAATTGACTAGGACTCTTATAGCTGTAAGATCAAATATTTCTTCAATGGTTTTATTTTTATTTACCATCTTTTTATATATGCTATAGAAATGCTTAGGTCTTCCATCTATATCAGAATCAATTCCTGCTGCTTCAAGCTTTTTATATAAATCACTTACTATATCCTGTATGTAGTTTTCTCTTTCAACTCTCTTTTCAGCTATATCTTTTACTAATTCATAGTATTCTTTTTCATGAAGATATCTGAAACAAAGGTCTTCAAGCTCCCATTTGATTTTAGACATACCAAGTCTATGAGCTAAAGGTGCATAAATATCAAGAGTTTCCTTTGCCTTATTTTTCTGCTTATTAGCAGGCATAAACTTAAGTGTTCTCATATTATGAAGTCTATCAGCAAGCTTTATTATTATAACCCTTATGTCCTTAGCCATTGCAAGAAGCATTTTTCTTACATTGTCAGCTTGTTGTTCTTCCTTTGTCTTATATTCCATTTCTCCTAATTTAGTAAGCTTAGTTACACCATCCACTAAGTTTGCTATTTCAGGATTGAAAATTCTTGCTGCATCCTCGTATGAACAGTTCGTATCTTCTATTACATCATGAAGAAGTCCAGCAACTATAGTATTCGTATCCATACCAAGTTCTGCTAATATTTCAGCTACAGCTATAGGATGAATTATGTATGGCTCCCCTGATTCTCTTTTTTGGTCCTTATGTGCTTCCTTGGCGAAATTATATGCCTTTTTCACCATTTCTATATCAACATTATGGCAATTATTATTGATTTTTTCTAACAATTTATCAACCATAAGGAATACTCTCCTTCTATATTAATAAAATTCAAAAGTAAATTCAAAGGCTGGTTTTATAACCAGCCTCACTTTCTAATAATTATATATTATTTTACTTTTATTTTCAACATTTTATAACTTTAAAGTTAACAAGTAATAAGCAAGAATATATCATTTATTTTTCTATTCTTTCATTACCTCTAATTAAAAATGACTGCACATAATCAAAAATCAGACTCTAATGAACATAAATTTTGATTTCTAGCAATTGTATTCAACTAATGACATTACATCATAGCCTTCTAGCTTATCTCTTCCCTTTAAGTCTGTTAATTCTGTAACGAAATCGATAGAAGCAACAACACCACCAGCTTGTTCTACTAACTTAGTAACTGCTTCGACTGTTCCTCCAGTTGCTAATAAGTCATCAACTATTGCAACTCTTTGACCTGGCTTTATAGCATCCTTATGAATTTGAATTTCATCGCTTCCGTATTCTAAATCATATGTTACTGAAATTGTTTCTGCTGGTAACTTACCTGGTTTTCTTACTGGAACAAATCCAATTCCCATTGCATAAGCAACTGGAACACCAAAGATGAATCCTCTTGCTTCTGGCCCAACAATTACATCTATATTTTTATCTTTTAAGTAATCTACTATTGCATCGATTGATGCCTTTAATCCTTCGCCATCTCCAATTAAAGTCGTGATGTCTTTGAAGCTTATTCCTTCCTTTGGGAAATTTTCAATTACTCTTATTTTTTCTTTTAAATCCATTTTGATTCCTCCACAGTACCTATTTTAATATAAAAAATAAATTTTTCGATTAAATAGCACATTATATATAAATAAAATGTATATTAAAATAATTAATAGTATTCATTTTATTTATTTTCAATTTAAAACATTAATTATATGTGTTTAACTTGTTTCATTGGATGATTCCTCTTTAAACTATACAAATACTTCACAATCTGATCAGCTCTGTCTTTATCATTTGTAGTTAAAAGCTCTAATACTATCCTAGCATTATCAGTAATTCCGACAGCTCCTATAGGCGGAATTAAAGACTCAATTATTTTGTTTATGCCACAATCGTCGAATTCCTTTATATCATTAAATTCTATTATTGACCTTAACCCATTATTATTAGTATTTACTAAAAACTTATTGCCTTCTTTAATTAATACTCCATTTTCCCCTTTAGCTGTTACTTTAGACCACTCTAATCCAATTAGTATAAGATCTAAATATTTGTTGATGCTCTTCATATTGTAATAAATTGCAATAGCCTGCATCAACTTAAATGTCATTCCACTTGTTGATAAATCTTTGTACCTATACTGACAACCCTTTTGATTTGGATTTATGTAAATATAATCATTCACAGTGTCACTTATTTCATTTTCCAGAACAATTAAATCTATACCCAATTCCTTACATAAATTTACTTCTTCCTGTGACTTTAATCCTACACCTAAAGTTATTAAAAGCTCAGCGCCCAAAAAATCAACATTATCTTTTATATCAATCGAATTTATTCTTGCATCATTTTCCTGTCTGTCATATATTAAATACTCTACATCAGCATTTAAATATCTAAGAACAAGGATTAGTGATGAAACAGCACAAATTCCGTCGACATTATATGTACCATAGACCACAATTTTCTGTCTATTATTAACAGCTAAAGCTAATCTCTCTATTGCTTTGTTCATACCTTTAAGTATAAATGGGTTATATCCAGTAATATAATTTGGACAATATATACTTTCCCAGAATTTACGCATGGCTTCTTCCTCCATAAAATTAGAAAACACATATATTATAAATGATTGTCGACATTTTTACAATTGTTTTATTACGAAATAAAAACCTCCATATTCTGCTGGAGGTTTTTATATAAATCTAAGTCCAGTAATTAAGCATTTTTAACTTTTTTCTTTCCTGCTTTTTCTTTTAAAAATACCCATACTGGAGATGCTATAAATATTGAAGAGTAAGCTCCGCATACAATTCCTACAATTAAAGGAATAGTGAATTCTCTAACTGATGGAACCAATATATTTATAGCTATTATTGTCACTAATGTAGATAATGAAGTATTTATTGATCTTGTTAAAGTTTCGCTTATACTTGTGTTTGCAACTTCAACTGTATCTGCTCTTCTCATCTTCTTAGAATTTTCTCTGATTCTATCGAATATTACTATTGTATCATTCATTGAATAACCAACAACTGTAAGTATTGCTGCAATAAATGGTGTGTTTACCGGAATTCCAAATACAGCATAAACAGTTATAGTTATTAATACGTCATGAAGTGTTGCTATTAAGGCTGCGATACCAAACTTAAATTCAAATCTTATTGCAACATATATAAGCATTACTGCTGAAGCTGCAAGAATAGCTAATAGAGAATTTCTAGTAAGTTCTTTACCTATAGCTGCTCCAATTTCCTCTTGAGAAATTAAAGCTGTATCATCTAATGAATATTTATCTTTTAATTCAGTCATTATTGAAGATAATTTATCGCTGTCTAAATCAGTCGATTTTATTTCATATTCATAAGTGTTTGAAATAGTCGTACTTGAATCTGGTGCATATTGTTTAACAATTGTATCCACATCATCTTTATTTATATCTTCATTTAACTGGATTGAAACCTGGCTTCCGCCTTTAAAATCTATTCCAAAGTTTAATCCTTTGAAGCATGTAAATCCTAATCCAATTACTATGATTATTAAGGAAATTGAAATCCATATCTTTGATTTTTCTATTATCTTAAGCATGTTTTTCAGCCTCCTTCTTCACTCCAAAATGTTCTGGTTTGCTTAAAATACCACAATCTACAGCTAAATTAACTAGTATCTTAGTTACTACAAGTGCAGTGAATAAACTTACTAAAATACCTATCATAAGTGTTATAGCAAATCCTTTAACTGATCCTGATCCTATAAAGTATAGGATTAAAGCACATAGTATTGTAGTTACATTTGAGTCTACTATTGAAGAAAGGGCATTTTCTGAACCTCTCTTTATTGCAGTCTTAACTGATACGCCTTTTTTAAGTTCTTCTTTTGTTCTTTCAAATATTAATATATTAGCATCAACAGCCATACCTATTGTAAGAAGCAATGCTGCAATACCTGGAAGTGTTAATGTAACACCTACTTCAACAAATATTATTAATATTAAGAAAATATATAAAGTTAACGCAACATCTGCAAAAAATCCCTGACGTCTGTATACAATTATCATGAATAAGAATACAAGACCTATACCGATTGCTCCTGCTTTCATTGCATTAGGGAATGCTGTTGCACCAAGCTGTGCTCCAACGTTCTTAACTGAAATTGATTTTACTGGTATTGGAAGTGCACCAGAATTGATCATTCCTGCTAAAGCCTTATTTTCTTCTAATGTTTCGCTTCCTGTTATAGATGCTCTGCCATCTGTGATAGCCACTTGAACTGTTGGCTCAGAAATTAACTCATCATCAAGATAGATTCCTATCTTCTGTCCTACATATTGTGATGTTGCATCAGCAAATTTTACTGTTCCTTCATCATTGAATTCAAGGCCTACTTCATATTTACCAGTCTGTTGATTAAGCTGAGCCGTAGCTTTCTTAACATCGCTTCCTGTTAATATTTCTTCACCTTCTGGATTTTTAAACACTAAATTACCTGACTGACTTAAACTGCTTACAATTTCATTTGAATCGAATTGTCCTGGGATATCAACCCTAATTCTCTTATCTCCTTCAGTTGTAATAACTGTTTCAGCAACTCCAAGTTTATTAACTCTTAACTCAAGATGCTGCTTTGTACTTTCTAATTCTTCCTGAGTTACATCATCTTTTTGAATTTCCATAAGCACAGAAACTCCGCCTTGAAGATCAAGACCTCTTGTTATTACTGAATCAAATGATTTAAATGCATAATCGCCAATGACTAAGCCTTTAAATCCTGCAAAAGCAAAAAATACTATCACAGCAATAATCAATGTAAGAAGTGCTGCACTTTTGCCGTTTTTCTTCATCCTATCTCCCTCCATAAATTATGTCTTTTAATTCCCGCACCTTTTGAAAATTCAGTACGTATTTTGTTGACCTTAATTATTATTATGTAAAATATAAAAATATTATAATTACCCCTACTAATATATTGTTCATTATAGCACACTATAATTTCTTAATAAAGTTTTTTATTCCCACAATATTATTATTGAGTTAACTGCTTCAACTAAAATTTAACATTAATTTTACTTCATCTAAATGTGTAATATTTTCTTATCCATCTTCAAAGCAACACTGCAAAATCACACTATGATAGTTTTAACCTCAAGATTACTAATTTTAATAATATATATAATCATAACCTTATGGCATCAAATAAATTTTGTCTTACTCCTGAAGATTGACTCCAAGTACTCCTCCAAGTCCACCTATAACAAGCGCAGCTGCAAACTGGAGCATTTCGAACATATTAAATGTCAAACCACCATTAACTATACCATAAAAAATGTATATGATTACATAATAGCATATTGTAACTCCAAACCCCACCAGCATACCCTTGGATTTCTTTTTCCTTGCTGCTATGATAGCTCCTATTGAAATGCTCGAAAGAGAAATAATAACATAAAGTACATTAAAAATCTGTTTGCTGAAAACTAATTTTGTCATAGAAAACGACAGTATTACAATTCCTATAAGAGTAAACAAAAGAGTGCCTGCTGTTCCTTTTAATACACACTTGAAATAATTATTATCTTCCAAAAAGCAACACCTCCACATACTTCATTTTATGACGTATTTGGAGGCATTATGATTAATATTAATTATATAAATCAGCTGAATATAAAGCAGATTTATATAGTATTAAATTAAAGATTTCATAGTTTTAAAACTTCTATAATCTATATTTATTATACTTATGCATCTTTGCTTATTTTGTATGCAATTCCGCTCTTATCAAACTTTATCTTAGTTTTTGCGTTGCTTGTTTCTATAGTTACATATTTTTCTTCAATATTAGTAATCTTACCTACTATACCGCCTCTAGTAACTATTTCATCATGAACTCTTAATCCTTCTATCATTGTTTGATATGTTTTCTTTCTCTTCTTTTCTGGAACAATCATTAAGAAATAAAACACAGCTAAAACAACTACAAAAGGTAATACGTTAATAAGTATTGCTTGCATAGTGCCCATTTTATTCTTCCTCCAATTTACATATTTATTATTAGTCCATGTTAAGTAGTTTACATTCATTAAGTAATAATATCAACCTTTACATGACAAATTTAATACATTATTCATATTATATATATATTATGTTTCTTATATTCATATATTATACCAAAAATATCATTTTATTCTTGTAATTCTATATAAACAATTACAATCTAAAAATGAAATCATTCAGGCCAAACCTTAATGATTATGTCCTAAATGATTTTTCATTATTAGATTACTTAATTTTCCAAGCCTGAAGCTTTTGTTCCTTAAACTCTTTATAGTATCCGCCGTCAATAGCTGCTCTTATATCTTCCATTAATTTATTGTAGAAGTATAAGTTATGTAATACGCATAATCTCATTGCAAGCATTTCTTTTGCCTTAAATAAATGTCTTATATATGATCTTGTATAGTGTTTACATGCAGGACATCCACATTCTTTATCTATAGGCTGTTCATCAAGTTCAAACTTAGCATTCATTAAGTTAAGTTTTCCTTCGCTTGTATAAACATTTCCATGTCTTCCGTTTCTCGCTGGAAGTACGCAGTCAAAGAAATCTACTCCTCTGTCAACTGCTTCTAATATATTTTCTGGAGTTCCAACTCCCATTAAATATATTGGTTTATCTTCTGGAAGATGTGGTACAACAGCTTCTATCACCCTATACATATCTTCATGGCTTTCACCAACTGCTAATCCTCCAATAGCATATCCATCTAGATCCATCTTTGTGATTTCCTTAGCATGTGCTATTCTTATATCTTCATAAATTCCACCCTGATTTATACCAAAAAGCATCTGTTCTTTATTGATTGTATCTGGAAGAGAATTTAATCTATCCATTTCTACTTTACATCTTTCAAGCCACCTTGTAGTTCTTGCTACAGATCTTTCAACGTATTCTCTTGTTGATGGATTTGGTATACATTCATCAAAAGCCATAGCTATTGTAGATGCTAAATTGCTTTGAATCTGCATTGATTCTTCAGGTCCCATGAATATCTTCTTTCCATCAATATGAGAATTGAAGTACACCCCTTCTTCTTTAATCTTTCTCATTGCTGATAATGAGAATACCTGGAATCCACCTGAATCTGTTAATATTGGTCTATCCCAGTTCATGAACTTATGTAATCCGCCCATTTCTTTTACAACTTTATCAGTTGGTCTTAAATGTAAATGATATGTATTGGATAATTCAACCTGACATCCAATTTCTTTTAAATCCATACTTGAAACTGCACCCTTAATAGCTGCTAGTGTTCCAACATTCATAAATACAGGAGTCTGTATAGTTCCATGAGGAGTTACAAACTGACCTCTTCTAGCATTTCCATCTTTTTTTAACAGCGTGTATCTTTTACTCACAAGCGTCACCTCTTAATTATAATTTATATATAACTACAAACACTTGACTATGTCACCTCATCAATTGTTCAAATGTCAGAAATAATATTCTTTCCGACAATTACAGTTGATATTCAAATGGAATATCAGATTTAATATATTTCAGTTAGCACTTAATAATTTAATTACAAAATCATTAGTTTAATAATTATTATTTAAGTTTCTAATTGCAGAATATGCTATAAAATCTTAAAAAGACTTTCTATCTAATTGTCTTTTATAAATGCATTATTGTCAATTATTTTATGAACATTGCATCTCCAAATGAGAAGAATCTGTACTTTTCTTCTACTGCTGTCTTATATGCATTCATAACATGTTCTTTTCCTGCTAATGTTGAAACAAGCATTATAAGTGTTGATTCTGGTAAGTGAAAATTTGTTATTAAGTTATCCACTACCTTAAACTTATACCCAGGATAAATGAAAATATCTGTCCATCCACTTTGTTCTTTTACAAAACCATTTTCATCACCAATTGTTTCTAATGTTCTTGTAGAAGTAGTACCAACAGAAATTACTCTGTTTCCTCTCTTTTTAGTTTCATTTATTATATCTGCACTTTCTTTTGAAAGCATATAGAATTCTGAATGCATCTCATGTTCTTCTAAATTTTCAACCTTTACTGGTCTGAATGTTCCAAGACCAACATGCAAAGTCAGATAAACAACATTGATTCCCTTTTCCTTTATCTGTTCTAATAACTGCTTAGTAAAATGTAAACCTGCTGTTGGTGCAGCGGCTGATCCATTTTCCTTTGAATATACAGTTTGATATCTTTCTCTGTCTTCCAATCTTTCATGTATGTATGGAGGAAGTGGCATTTCTCCTAAAGAATCAAGTACTTCTTCAAAAATCCCATCATAGTGGAATTCAACTATTCTATTTCCATCTTCCTTAACTTCAATAACTTCTGCTTTAAGCTTACCTCCACCAAAAGTGAATTTTCTTCCTACTCTAGCACTTTTACCAGGCTTAGCAAGGCATTCCCATCTATCTTTTTCAACTCTCTTTAATAAAAGGAATTCTATTTTTCCGCCTGTACCTTCTTTTTCTCCTATTAATCTTGCAGGCATTACTCTTGTATTATTCAGTACTAAAGTATCACCTGGATTTAAATAATCTATGATATCATGGAAAACTTTATGCTCTATTTCTCCAGTTTTCTTGTCTAATACCATGAGTCTTGAAGTATCTCTCTTTTCTAGAGGATGCTGTGCTATAAGTTCCTCTGGTAAATAAAAATCAAAATCTTTAACGTTCATTTTATTATCTCCCAACTATTCAGTTAACAATTATCAGTTTTATTGATATTCTTGCAGAATATCTTTAGTTCATTCTTTATTTATCATTGTACTTTATAATTTTTTAAAACATCTTTTTAAGTTAGCTGTATTCATTCTTAACATAAAATCATCATACTATCTTTGTTTAATGAATAGGTAAGAATGAAGTAAATTAAGTATTTTTAAATATAACTCTATTCATCAAAAAATGTTCCTTGGATTTTAGGATCTTTTTTCTTTGAAGGATTTACCCTTCCAAGATGTTCATATGCCTTATCACTTGCAATTCTTCCTCTAGGTGTTCGTATTATGAATCCCTGCTGAAGCAGATATGGTTCATAAACATCTTCTATTGTCCCCAGTTCCTCTCCTATAAAATAAGATAGAGTTTCTATTCCAACAGGACCGCCTTTAAAGTTATCTATAATTGCTTCTAATATCTTATTATCAACCTTATCAAATCCAAGATTATCTACTTCCAGCAGTTCTAATGCTTCTCGTGCTTCCTTTAAGGAAATCAGCTTATTGGATTTTACTTCGGAATAATCTCTTACTCTCTTTAAAAGCCTATTTGCAATTCTTGGTGTTCCTCTTGATCTTCTCGCAATTTCCATTGCTCCTTCTTCAGTAATAGAACATCCAAAAACAGCTGCACTCCTCACAATTATTTCCTTAAGCTCTTCATTTGTATAATATTCCATTGCACACAAAACACCAAATCTGTCTCTTAAAGGTGCTGTAAGCATTCCCACTCTTGTTGTTGCTCCAATAAGAGTAAATTTAGGAAGATCTATTCTGATGGATTTTGCACTTGCACCTTTTCCTATGACTATATCAAGAACGTAATCTTCCATTGCTGGATATAATATTTCCTCTACGCTTCTGTTCAGTCTGTGGATTTCATCAATAAATAATACATCATAATCCTTTAATGTGGTAAGAATTGCTGCAAGATCTCCCGCTCTTTCTATTGCCGGACCTGAAGTCACTTTAAGGTCACCTTTCATTTCCTTCGCTATAATATTAGCAAGTGTCGTTTTACCTAGTCCAGGCGGTCCATATAATAATACATGATCAAGTGCTTCATTTCTATTTTTAGCTGCCTGAATAAATATATCCAATCTTTCTTTAACTTTCTGCTGTCCTATATACTCATTTATTTTTTGAGGCCTTAAACTTAACTCAGAATTAAAATCGCCACTTAATTCTGATGGATTCACTATTCGTTCCATGTTACACCCCCGTTTTTTAGTTAACAGTTAACAATTTACAGTTATCAGTTAAATTTAAGTTTTTCTTTGTATATACAATATATATCATTATTATTAATATTTTTTAGCTTAAAGCCCTTACCTATAATTTACGCGTTCATATAATCTGATATAACTTATCTTCATAACCTATTAATAAATTATAAAATAAAATTGCATTTTTTATTTTTAAAATTAACCCATAAGTGCTTTAAGAGAATTTTTAATCATATTTTCGACAGTATCTGTCTTATCTACAGTCTTAAGAACCTTTTCTGCTTCTTTTTCGCTATATCCTAATGCAATAAGTGCACTTAATACCTCTGAAACAGCCATTAAGTTGTTATCACTGTCACTGATTTCGCTTCCAGTATCTACACCATCAAGCAGCTCATCAGGCTGAAGCTTATCTTTCAGCTCTAATATAATTCTTGCAGCTGTCTTCTTTCCTATCCCTACGCCTCTGCATATATGTTTTTCATCACCAGTCATTATAGCATATTTTAAGTTATTCAATCTGCTTATTGATAATAACGATAATGCTGCTTTTGGCCCTACTCCATTTACAGTAAGCAGAAGCTTAAACATAGCAAGTTCTTCCTTTGAATCAAATCCATATAATCCTATAAAGTCTTCTCTTACTATCTGGTCTACATATAATGTGATTTCTGCTCCATTTTCAGGAACTGAAGACATTGTAGCTCCAGAGGTGAATATCTTGTACCCGATTCCATTATTTTCTACAACTATGTAGTCTTTATTAATCCCTATATAATTTCCTTTTATGTATTCATACATATAGTTATTTCCTCCATCTCCCTATACATAAGCCTAAATTATACTTTATCATTTTACTAAAAATCTTTCAACTATCAACTACAGTATAAAGCATCTTATAATTTATTAACAATAAAAAAGCAGCCTCAAAGTAAATTAACTGCTTTGAACACTGCCTGCTTTATGATAAAAATTCAGATAGATTTTCCTCTGCATCTTCCTTATTATCATATTCAAATTTAAAATTTTTAATTTTTGTTATATCTGCTGGTGTAAGACTATCTATTGTTTTGCTGTCTTTATAAACATCACTATCATTTTCAATTAAAAGAGTTCCATTTTCATTTGTCTTATATATTGCAAGATATCCATCCTTTTCACCTATATAATATTTGTTAGGTTTTACTGTCTGAGAAGGATCTCTTTTAAATGTAAGCTCTTTATCAGCTGTTAGAACTAAAACATAACCTTTATCCCTTAATGCATTTGTCAGTTCTGATTCATTTAAATCATCACTTATATTTAACTGTTTCTTTAAGTCTCCTAATGACAATTCATCTTCTTTAACATCGCCTGAATATAGACATATCTTAGTTTCATCTGAAAGATCACCATCAGACCCGCTGCCGTTTACAACAGTTGCATTTTCCTTTTCAGTTATTGGTTTAGTTATATATTTATCACATAAATAATAAGTTAACGAAAATATAATTGCTAGAAGTATTGTCATTCCAATAAACATTCTTTTTTTATTTACTATCATCAATAATCCCTCCTTATTTTAGGATTATTGACCACTTTTCCAATAGTTATACATAATAAATAAAAATATTTTATAAAAATAAGACAAGGCATGATTAATTTTATCAAAATCAATAAAATGATAAATATTAAAAGCCTTGTTTTTAATTTATTATTCAATTCTTACATCATTCAAACAATGAATTTTCAAATAACAATGCATATCCTTGTGGCTTTTCACATACTGGACAATACTGAGGTGGCTCTGTTCCTTCATATACAAAGCCACAGTTAGTACACACCCATTTTACATTTGTGTCTTTTTTAAATAATGTATTGCTTTCAAGCTCCTTTGCATATCTCTCAAAACGCTCACCATGTATTTTTTCAATTGAAGCTATATTTTCAAAAAGTGTTGCTATATCTGAAAAACCTTCAGCCTTAGCAGTTTCTGCAAATTCCTTATATACAACATCATGCTCCTGAAATTCATTATGTGCTGAAGACTGCAATAACTTTAATGTTGAATCATCACCATCAATTGGATATGTTGCATTATCTATTGATATATTGCTTCCTGCAAAATCCTTAAGTTTGCTTATAAATGCCTCAGCATGGGCTTTTTCCTGATTGGCAGTATACTTGAACAGACTTTCAATAATATGAAGTCCTTCTTTTTTTGCTTTTTCTGCTGCAATATCATATCTGTTTCTAGCCTGACTTTCTCCTGCAAATGCCCTTAATAAGTTTATCTTAGTATTGCTGTTTCTTAACTCCATAAATTTTCCTCCTTGAAATATACCATTATAATAAGTATTATTTCAAAACATTGGAAAGTTTATTCATGTAAGATTATTATTTTACAATTATTTCTTATGATCAGATAAAATAATTGTGGTTATCTAACTCTATTTATAAATCCACATTTTTTACATAAGTCTTCAACAGCTTTTCTTCCAGAAAATCCATTATAAATTGCTCTTGCCCTGTCACAGTTTATTATAGAATCCAGATCCTGTGTAAATATATTTCCTAATGGTATACTTCCTTCGCTATCAAGACAACATGGCACAACAGTTCCATCCACAAGTATTCCAATTTGGTCTCTAAGTCCATAGCAGAAAACTCTCTCTCCTAGCTCTTCATCTTTGAGAGATGGCCACTTAAACTTTTCTCCCATGCTTATATATACTCTATTCTTTAACTTAAAGCTGTTTTTTTCTTTAAAGAATTCATGAAGATCTGTATTAAGATTAAATTCATCCTGCAGAATATTAAATATATCTATATTCATATTATTGCTGCCTTTATATTTACCATCAAGATTCCAAAGCCTTAATGAACATATTATATCTGTTTTATCTGATACTTCTTTAATAAAACTGATTATATTATTTAAATAATCATTAAAATCCCTATCATGATCATTAGCTTCAAAGCTATGAAGCGAAATATTTATCTGCCTAAGGCTTGTTGAATTAATAAGAACATCTTTTACTTCATTTATTAATGTACCATTTGTTGTAATATTAACCTTAAGACCATTTTCTCCGCTTATTTCTAAAAATCTTTTTAAATTTTTATTTAGTAATGGTTCACCCATCAAGTGGAAGTATACATGCTCTGTGTACCCTTTAATACTCTTTATTATTTTCTTAAATGCATCTTCCTGCATAAATTCATATTTTCTAGATGTTTTAGGACAGAAGTTGCAGCTTAAGTTGCACACATTAGTTATTTCTATATAAATCTTTTTGAATTTTTTCATTTGCTTATCCCACTTCCATATTTAAATTCATAATTCAGTATATAGACAATTTATGATTATTTCAACTTTATGCAAAATTATTACTTCATTATTATGTATCCTAGTGCCTGCTAATATCACATTAACCAGCCTTAAATTTTATCTTTTTTCTCATCTTACACATACCTATTAAATAAAACAGACAGTGAGAAATTTTTGAAACACCTCACTGTCAGTGAAATATAATTTCAGTAAACCTTTTCATTTAACTTTTTATTTTACTACCTTCTATAATTTTTTTCTGTTCCCCTTCATTTTTTATATCTTTTCCATCACTTATCTCATCCAGAAAATCTGTTTTCGTTTCTTCAATTTCACTGGTATTCCCAACCCATGAGTCTACTGCCAAGGAAATATAATAAAACAAAAGTAATAATAAAAGTAATATTCCGCTTACAATTAAGATAATAAATAACATGTTCATTGAAGAACCAAATCCTGAAGTTATCATAATATTATCCCCTTATTAAATTATACATAGAAAAATATTAATTTATCCTTAATTTTTTCTATATTGTATTATATGACAGTAATCTTTCATACTTTACTATTATTTAAAAATAAAATAATAATTTTTAATTTAACTGCGATAATTTTATTGGGGACTTTTATATAGAATTATTTTTATCTATATAATGCGAAAGGAGCAGATATACTAAATATCTGCTCCTTCTTAGAGACTGATTTTTACGTTGTCCGCCAACATGTGTATGCCCTCATGTCATACTTAGCTTGCAGGTTTTTTCGTTGCCTGTCACCAACAGCATACCTTATAAAAATATGCTTCTCTGCCGGATTCAAGTGTCAGTTCACTAAGATAAATCACTTTCTTTATCTTGATTACATTATACAACATCTTGTAAATGTTTGCAACATATTTTCTTAATTTTCAGATTTTTTATTTTTATTCAGTTTATTATTACAATATAGTCATATAAATCACCTATTACTGCATCTTTTCTTCACCTAAAATTTTTCTTTTGCATCTATAAATATTACTTTCTTACACAAATTTCTATAAATAAAATCATCATTAAGTTTAACTTAACATATATATTTAAAAATAACTTTAAATATATTTTGTTTACATTCTAGTAGTGATAAAATTATATATATAATATGGTATATTGAGGTAATTTTTATGATAGATAATAATAAAATTGATTCAATTCTTCAGGGTAATTCTTTAGATGCATACAATTTATTTGGTGCACATTTTTCAAATGAATATGATCAGTATGGTGTTAGGTTCACAGTATATGCCCCTAATGCAAAAAAAGTTTCAGTAGTCGGCTCATTTAATGACTGGTGTGGATATGATATGGATCGTCATCCTTCTGGTGTGTGGAGCATTTTTGTTAAAGATGTTCCAGAAATGTCCTTATATAAGTATAGGATCCTCACTGAAGACGATGAAAGTATAGACAAAATTGATCCCTTTGCATTTTTAAGCGAACTGAGACCAAATACAGCTTCAATTGTATATGATATAACTAACTTCAATTGGACAGATAATCAATGGATGAATTCTCGAACTAAAAATTTTAACTCCCCATTAAATATTTATGAGCTCCATCTTTCTTCCTGGAAAATTAAGGATGAATCTGATAAATTTTATAGCTACAACGAAATTGCAGATATGCTTATCCCATATATAAAAGAAATGGGATACACACATATTGAAATCCTGCCCCTCAGCGAATATCCATTTGATGGATCGTGGGGATATCAGGCCAGTGGATATTTCAGCGCTACAAGCAGATATGGAACCCCAAAAGATTTAATGACTTTTATTGACCGATTCCATAATGAAAATATAGGAGTAATAATGGATGTCGTGCCTGCACATTTTGTTAAGGACTCATTTTCACTAGCACGATATGATGGTACTTTTGTTTATGAAAATGATTATGAAAATAAAAGATACAGCCAGTGGGATACAAATCTTTTCGATTTTACAAAACCCTATGTAATAAGCTTTGTAAGATCTTCACTGGATTTCTGGCTTTCTTACTATCATATTGATGGCCTAAGATATGATGCAGTTTCTATAATGGTGTATGAAGGCGGTGATTTAAGCAGAGGTGTAAATGAATCAGGGTTGTGGTTTCTCAGAAGCAGCAATTTTATGCTTCAAAATAGACATCCAAATGTAATGCTCATTGCAGAAGATTCTTCAACTTTCTTAAAAGTTACAGCTCCAGTTGTTTACGGAGGAATAGGATTTGACTATAAATGGAACTTTGGATGGATGCATGATACTCTAGATTACTTTCAAATGAATCCTTATGAGAGACAGTTCAACAGAAGAAAACTTACATCTCCACTGGAGTATTTCTATAGAGAAATTTTCTTACTGCCCATATCCCATGATGAGGTTTCACACTTTAAAAATTCTGTAGTAAGCTTGATGTATGGCGATTATGATGATAAATTCAGTAATTTAAAATGCTTCTACCTTTTTATGCTGACTCATCCCGGCAAAAAACTGAACTTTATGGGAAATGAAATAGGCCAGTTTGAAGAATGGTATGATAATAAAGAAATAGACTGGGACATATTGGAGTATCCTAAACATATGAAGTTTAAAAATTATTTTGCTCATCTTCAGCATATTTATCTTACAGAAACAAGTCTTTATAAGAATGAATATAATCCTGACAGCTTCAAGTGGTTAGACTCTGCAGTCAATGAAAACTGTATATTTGCATATAAGCGCAATGATCTTGAAGGAAATTCATGCTATATAATTTTAAATTTAAGTGACATAGCGTATACGGATTTTCCTCTTGAAGTAGATTCATCTGGCTGTTATACAGAACTTATTAATACTGATTGTGAAAGCTTTGGAGACGAAATCAGTGCTCCTAAAAAGAAATATTCAAAATCTATTAATAATAAGTACTATATCACTGTATCACTTAACAAATTCAATGGAATAATCTTCAAAAAAGTAATAAATAAAACTTCTTCTTTAGTTTAATCTCTCATCATAAAATAAAAACAGCTGAAGGAACTATAGAGTATTTGTATAAACAAATCTTTCTACATTCCCTCAGCTATTTAATAATTATATTTACTTCTTCTGTACTATAATTTATCTATTTAATCTTTTAACTTTAAATTTATCCTTATCTTGAACTATCTTTATGTTAAGTATACTATTTAATGTACTTAAGCTTCTTATATCATTTATGTACTTGATATTATTCTTTCTAACAAGCTTTTGAATGACTTTTATTATGTCTTCTATTTCTTCGTCATCTAAGAATAAATCTTCATTTATACATTCCCTGTTTATATACTTTAATGTATGCCATATCTGTTCTTCAGAAATATTGTTTATATCAATAAGAACCCATGTAAAGTCTTTTCTTCTTTCCCCCTTCGGATATGCTTCCTTAAAGAATTCTATAAAAGTACTCTGTACTTTAGGGTCTTTTAAAGAAACATACTTTCCAAGCTTTTCTTTTAACTTGTTTTGAAGGAACATTACAGTATTAGGCTTAACAATCTCCCCTAACTCATCTATCTTTCTATATATAAAATTATAAGTTGATTCAATAACATATATATCTGCTTTTTCCTTTATAAGTATACCTGTCATATCTATAAACTCTAATATATTCTTTTTTGTCTTTAGCTCTTTATTATATAGTTTTTCCCATACTTCTTCACCATTTAAATTATTAAAATTAATATTATCCATCATTTCTTCATCCCTTATCTAAAATTTCTTCCGTAAAAATCATTACATTTTATCATTATATCTCAAAGTTATTTAAAGTAATACATTTTATAAAAAATTTATATGGATTACCTTGCCTTTAAATAATGAGCTAAACTGATTAAGCTTTAACTATATTAACATTTCTGCAAATTCCATATTATCAAATTCATTTTCAATAATATAATCAAGAATTTCTTCAATGTAATTCTTGTCATGCTCAACTGCCTTAGAAAATACCTGAATAAATCGTATCATTTCATCACATGATTCTTTTTTATTGTAAAGATATCTTCCTACAAGATAAAATCTTATAAGTGAATACCTTATAAGGAGCATGATATATCCTTCAAACATTGAATCACTTTCTGAGTATGGGAATAAATTATTGTACATAAAATTAGTAAGATAATTTTCAAAAATATAGCTGTATTTCTGCATATATTCTCTGCTGTAATCTACAAAAGCATCGATATATCTATCACTATCTTCCTCAAGCTGATCACTACTCTCTATGCCGAATCCATCTAATGCTTCTTTTGTGTATTCCCTGAATACCCTGCTGTCAGTTTCATTATATATATCTAAAGAGTTCACTATATTATCTAAAAGAGAAAGCTGCATAATATAATTGAGATCATTTCTTTCATAATCAGCACCTGCTTCATCTACATCATAGCTATTTATAAACTTACATACTGAACTGCAGTCTTCATCTGCTTTTTCTTCTAATCTGAATAGAAAATCTCCTAATATGTACAGCCTGCTGCTTAAATCAAAATTTCTATTTGTGATTATATCCATGCAAAAGCTTCTTATTTCCTTAAAATATTTAATTGGGTAACCTTCATATTCTTCATCCTCAGTATCTATTTCACCTGCAATTATATATTTATTTAATTCAACCTCACTAGATTCAAAATTGATGCTGTCATTTTGACTCAAAACAATACGTGCAGCTTCAATGCAGGCTACATCAAGGGAAATCTCATATTTTTCATCTACTTTATTCATCACTCTAGGAAAATGAGAACATGTATTAGAAAGACTTTCTTCACCAAGTTCTGAATGTATAGTGCAGTAGTCACAGCTGTCTAGAAATGGACATCTTTTATCTTCATTAAGCTTAATCTTGGCATAATCAATATTCTCATTGCTGCATTGGTTATTTATATACATATTATTTTTAAAAAGCACGTTAAACTGAGAATCTTTTACTTCTTTATAGTCAGCATATGTTCTTTCATCAATATCTATATCCCATCCAATACAACAGCTGTCTTCACATTTTCCACCTATACATTTAAACTCCTTAAAATAATGGGGCAATGTCACCTTGTATTTTTTAGTCATATTTATAATACCTCTTGTTTTCAATAATTTTTTATATAGTAATCAGCGAAATAAAATTCCAAACCTATTATAGCATATGTATTTGTTTTACTATGAATATAAAAAGGCTGAATTATTCACTTAAATAAAATTAATAAACTTTACAATTTTATTTATAAAGTGGATATTCAGTCTATTACATTTAATTTATTTTTATAACTTATTAAATATTATAATACAATCATTAGTTCTTTGATTTTCCAATTCCAAAGCACTCCAATATAGCTCCTCCAATAAAAAGCAGTCTTAACACAACCAAACCTATGCTAAAAAACATTACTGTATTAAAAATAGAAGGATTAAGATTGTCAATTATCATAATATAATCCCCTTTATTAAATTATTTAAGCATACAGTTTTAACTTTATTAACTTATCTATGCTTTCCTTAATACATTATATGCATGTTTCACATATTCTTTACAAATGTGCTACACTTTTTATTAATTTTTATATACTATTGAAATTTAGCTCATAATTATAATTCATTTTTTCCATGTTATCATTAACATTTAATAATGATAATATGGAGATTTTTACTTTTCAGAAATTAATCTTTCAAGAAGCTTTTTTGAAACTTCTAATTGTGATAAATCTATTTTATCTGGATTGGTGAGAAGCGAATATTCTTTGATCCACAGATTTCCATCAACTATTCTTCCATCTGAAAGTTCACTGCTTTCATCATCATCATAAACCTCTTCAATGATATTATTTTTTGTAAGCACTGCAATTCTTCTGCATGGCTCTTCGCTTTCACCATAAATATTATAGAAGCTGTTATATGAATCAAAATTTTTCACAGACGTTACTATTTTTAAATACAATCCATTTTCTTCTGCTGCTTTTAGAGCATTTACATATTCCATAATTTCTCTCCTCACATTTTCATCTATACGTTATTTAATCTTTTTTCTATTATAACCAAAAGTGGTGAATCTTTGCTCCTATTCATAAATTCATGATACATTACACCATATTCATCCTTTGAAAGTCCTTTAACATATTCAATAATATACTTTTCTTCTATTTTCCCTTCAGCATGTCCTCTATAAATGCTTATAGCTGCAATACCACCAGCTTTTAACAGATTTAATGCTGCTTTTATACTTTTTAATGAACTTTTATGATTTGTTGTTATTTCTTTTTTCCCTCCTGGAAGAAAACCAAGATTATAAATTATGCAGTCTATATTTTCACTGACATACTCTTCAAGTTTTTCGTGAGAGTCATTTACAACAAATACATTATCCTTCTTTTTATTATTATAATTTCTACATGCACATTCCTGAATATCAAATGCATATACCTTTTTAAATTTTTCACAGAGAAAATCAGTATCATGACCATTGCCTAATGTGGCATCAACTGCTGTTTCCTTGTTTTCTAAAAAGTTCTCTATCACGTAATGTGCTATTTTGCTTATATCTCCTACATATTTAAACATACTCTACCTCCATATCTATATTTAAACTATGTAAATTAAGCTAAAACCCATTTTTTAATTCTAAGTTAACGCTATTATTAAACATACTAATATTGATATCTGTATAATTTAATTAATTCTTTTTTGACACCCTGCCCCCCATTCTTATGTCTTTTTCTCTATTGAAATAATTAAAAAATAATATTGTAAACAATTATTAGTATATACTATATTTATCCAAATAACAAAATTTTAGTCATTTTAAAACGCTTAATATATGCTCTTTCTAATCATGATATATCCTAAAATAATCTCTTAACCTATAGTCAGTACAGTCCTTTCAAACACTCTCCTAAATCACAGCTTTTATCAGCATTCATTATTGCCAGTATAAATTTATTACACTATAAAAAACCTGATACAATGGTTTAATTACTGTATCAGGTTCTATAATATATTATTCATATCATATATCTTGCTCTAATACTAACTGTAGTTATTTTTCCAGATAAATTACTCTTTCTATGTGAAGTATAAAGTCATTTTCATGAAATTCCTCTAATTTTTCTATTACATCATTTATATTAAACTCGTCTTCATTTATCCTTCCTGTAATAAGTCCCAAAAATAACACTCTATATTTTTCACTGTCACTGTCATCCATGTGCTTCCACCACTCAAATGCACCTATATTATTTATCCTTCTTATGCATGCAACTGCCTCATCATATCTTTCTTTATCAGCAAGTATAAGAGCCTTATTTATATTTGCCATATCATTTCCTTTACTTGCTGAATTTTCTATAAGCATTTCATAATCAGGATATAAACTTTCATTATTGACTTCTTTTCTTCTTATCATATAAGCGAGGTTAAGGCACATATCATTATTTAATCTATAAAGAAGATAGTAATATTTTTCGGCCAGGCTGAAATTCTTATTAATGTATGCATCAGTTCCTACATTCCCTACTATTGATTCAATAGCCATTTTTACATTTTCATTTCTCCTGCTCAAAGCTATTGCATTATTTTCTATAATTCTGAAATCTGTCTCTTTATTATTTATTAATATGCTGAAACCAGCAAGCTTAACTTCATCTTCAACTTCAGAAGGAGAATTGCTGCAGTTGAACTTCAGCTGTTCATAAATGCGCTTTGCACTATCAAAACTATATTTTGCTGTACTCTGAATAAACTCACGTATTGTTCTTATTATTTTTGGATTATCCTTATAGGTTATTTCAATCTCATTGTATATCTTTATTCCTTCATCAACATCACCTGATTTTATCAAGGAATCAGCCTGATTAAGCATTGTCTCAACAACCTTTGTCTTTGACTTTTTATCTTCATCAGTTTTACATAATGTTATTATCTCATTGCACATTTCTTTTGCATTAAATGTATCTGTATTATCCTTCAAGCAGTAGGATTTAAATATCCTCGCTTCCATTATAAGCGACTTCATCTTGATATCTGCATCTTCTTTTCTAGCTCTAATTATTTCATTATATAATTCCATTGCTTCCTTCTGCTTTCCGCTATTATGAAGACCTATGGCTTTGCATAATGTAACTTGAAGTAATACAAGCTTTATTTTTTCATCAGTTTCATTTTCATATATCTTTAAAATTTCATTGCATTTTCTTACAATGATTTCATCCCTTTCACTTTTTGTTAAAATAACAAGCTTGTTAAGCCTTGCCTGTGCTGCTGCCCTTTGAAGTTCATCATCCCTGTCATCTTTGTATCTGCTTATGATATCATTATATACTTCAATTGCTTCATAAAAATCTTTATCCATTTCAAGAACTTCTGCTTTATTGAGTAAAGCTTTGACTGCTTTCCTCCTTATGTCCTGATCCCTGTCCATACTATATCTGCTGTATATTTCATCAAATGCATCTTGTGCTTCCTCAAGTTTCATATTCTTTCTTAATATAGATCCCTTAAGAATCATTGCATCAGCCAGAAACTTCTTTAATTTTAAATCTTCCCTGTCATAATACTTTTTTCTAAGTGTCTCAATTTCCAGAAGTGCCTTGTCATACTGCTCTAAATCATTAAATAATTGAGCTTTCCTTAATCTGCAAAGAATAAATACATTTTCAAGCCACTCATCATCTCTTATATATCCAAAATTTTTTTCTGCATTTTCCAACATTGTTACTGCACTTTTAAGATCGTCATTTTCTTCAAGGAATTCTGATTTTTCAATATACATTCTTATTAGGAGCTTCCTGTCTTCAGGATCGTCCCATTTTTCAATTTTCTCTATTATTCTGCTATATAAATCATCGTTATCTTCATTGCTATATAATAATTTAATATTTATACATTTCCTATATACTACTTTATATTCATCAGAATCATCATTTACAGTATTAATGATGCTCAATATGCTGTCAATTTTACTTTTTATCACATTATAATTATCTAAAGCTGAGATTTCCTCAAGCTGAATTTTTATAAAATTTATTTTATCCTCGTCCAAAGCTGAGTTTTCAATCAATTTATATAATATCTTGTATAAACTTATTGCTTTCCTCAAATCGCTTCTTCGTAATCCTGCTACTGTGTGTTCCTCTATTACAAGAGTGAGATAATTCAAAAGCTTCCTTATATTCTTCTCATCTTTATCTCCAGATTTTTCTACATAATCTGCAGTTTTGTTTAATATTCCTTGAATGTCCTTATTTATTATTGCTTCTTTTATTACATTTATATCTTCATCATCTTCATCGTTTTCATCAAATCTTAAAAGGAGAAAATGTGAATATATATTGTCACAGAAACTTTTCTCAAAATATGTTTTTAGGAATTTTACTGGATTTTGAATGATGTCTGGTGATTTTATATTAAACTCATTAATAAAACTTCCTAATATGTCACTTGCATTTAAGACATCACTAAGATCTGCATATTTAAAGTTTTCATCCATATGGAATCCATAAAGGCTCTCTTTCTTTGGAAGTACAAAAATAACATCATCTCTTGTTATCTTTCTTTCTTCATCAAAATATTTAATCCACGATGGAAGATTTCTGTAATCTTCTTCTGTATGACAGAACCAGTACATTTTATATTTCAAAGGCATCTTAAATCTTTCCTTAAGTTCGCTCATTATTACATCATTTTCCCACCCGCTATATCCTATAACAATAGGTGACATTCCATTTAATACAGTTCTCAAAAATGAACGTACTGAAAACAACTCATCTTCTGCAGTTTTTTTCTCTTTTAAATACTGTATGCTGCAACAGTCGTAAAATTCATATGTTCCATATACGTGTAATATGTTCAAGCTATTGCTTTCAATGTTAAGCTTACCTGCACTTTTGCTCATATCAGCTATAATAATGTCATTTTCACCAAAAAGCTTTAAAGCATCATAAATGAATGTATCAAAATTCGGAGTAACTACCAAGTTGCTGACTTTCCGTGACTGTAGTATATTTGCAAGCTTTATTACACTTTCAGGTATCTTCTTATCCTTAAGCAGGTTTTCAAGATATCTTTTTCTTGTTTCTTTGTGTGGAAAAGCTTTTTCAAGCCAGTATAAATACTGCTCTTCCATATTTCCAATTCCTCCATACTGACTTTCCCTGCATATCCTTTTACATTCTGAAGTTATCTGCATAGCTGTTTTCACAGATTCTGCACTTATCCCTGCCCCAGCAATAAAAAAGTATGGATACTGTTTTACTGATTTATTGTAAAATTCACGTCTATCATCTGAGTCATATTCATCATTATTTATAAAATAATATGCTTTCCATATCTCGTGCACTGCTTCCCCATAATTTCGGATAACATTCTCATCCAAACAGAATCACCCCTTGTTTCTCAACTAAATAAAATTCTCCATATCTATATATATTTTTATTCATAAAGGTTTTATGTGATATATCTGCTGATTTAATAAAAAATTCAATCAAACCGTCAATAATTTCCCAAAATAATCAGAAATAATATCATTTAAGCATTAACTTTATTAACCAGAAATCATTTAATAATACTTAATGATTAAAGCCAATATTATATGCAGTTCTTTAAATATTCGCTTGGAGAATAAGACATATATTTTTTAAACACTGAGCTAAAGTGCTTATAATCACTGAATCCAACCATCTCTGATATTTCGTATACCTTATATTGTCCACTTTTTAATAATTCAATTGATTTCTGAATCCTATATTTATTTAAAAATTCATGAAAAGTATGCGATGTCTGCTCCTTAAATTTCCTGCTCATATAGCTCACACTTATTCCACATTCTTTTGCTATATTTTCTATGCTGATTCTATTGCTGTAATTTGCTGCTACGTAATCAATTATCCTTTTAGTATATCTGTCAGTAATATAATTTTGATTATAATCCTGCAGATCTACCAGATGAATATTACCATTTTCTTTAGCTGACATCTTAATTTTATTAATAATCTTTTTATTTTCATAAAAGAAATTAAATTTCCTTAATGCTTCTACGAGTTTTTCTTCATCAATTGGTTTCAATATATATTCCTGAATCCTTAAATCTATTGCCTCCTTAGCATATGAAAAATCATCATAGCTTGTTAAGAGAAATGCTTCAAAATCAATCCTTTCTTTTGCTTTTCTTATCATTTCTATCCCATTCATTTTAGGCATCTTGATATCTGTTATTACCAAATCAGGCTTTAAGTCCTGTATTTTCTTTAATCCATCTCCTCCGTTTTCACCTTCACCAATAACAACACAATTACATTTTATCCAGTTAAAAGTTCCTACAAGTCCTTTTCTGATAAATTCCTCATCTTCAACAACCAAAACTTTTATCATATACATCCCCCTGTGTTAATGGTATTTTAATAAATATGTTTGTCCCTTTTCCCTGTCTGCTTGATATTTCAATTCCATAACTGTATCCATATATTAATTGTATTCTCTTTTGAACATTATAAAGTCCTATATGACTGCTTTCATTCTTATCACTTTTCAATAGCATATTTATATTTTTAACTTCATCTTTACTTATACCGTCTCCATTATCATGTACGCTTATTATTATCATATTTTCTATTACTTCAGCATTTATATTTATATAGAGATATTCCTTGCTATGGAATCCATATTTAATGCTGTTTTCAATTATGGGCTGAATTATAAGCTTTGGTATTATTACATTTTCCAAACCTTCTCCAATGCATATTTTATAATCAAATTTATTGCCATACCTTAATTTTTGAATGAATAGATAATCTTCGATATATCTTATATCATCCTTTAATCTTGTTGAACGTATATTGTTATCTAAACTGTACCTTAGTATCTTAGCCATAGATAATGTTACTTTTTCTGCGTTTTTATCATTCATTTTAATCATATATCTCAGCATTTCCAGAGTATTAAATAAAAAGTGAGGATTAAACTGTGATTCTAGATGCTTTATCTGTGCAAGTGTAGCCCTCTTTATCTCCTCTTCATTTTTATTCATAAGCTCTCTTATTTTATCAATCATCTTATTGTAATATTCCTCAACCTTTTGGAATTCGTCATTTGTATTTATGCTTAACTTCCTCGTAAAGTCTCCATTTTGAACATATTCTAATCCTTTGAGAAGTTCATCGATGGATTTTGTATTTTTTATAGAAATCTTATTTGCAAAATATATCATTATTGCAAACAATATTGTAAATATTACTATCAAAAAAATTTCACCTATTATAAAAAATCTTTGTATAAATTCTATATTCTTAATTGTATTTACATATATTATTCCATCTATAATCCCATTTCTTATAAGCTGACTGTCTCTTTTATAATCGTTCATTTTAAACTTTCCAATTCCATCTAAAAGAGAGTTATTGGTATTTATTATATTATTGTTATATTTATCTGTAATTACTATGTCTTCATCACATTTACACCTTAATATATTGTTAAGTTCATTTTCCAATATATCAAACTCTATAAATCCAATAATCTTCCCATGATCATCTAAGATTGCTTTTCCAATCGTGTAGACACTTCTCATATTGGACTCAAATTGTATTTTTTCTGCACTCATCACTACTTCATCTGGATAACGGCTCATTTTCCCAAATCTACTCCAATTATAAAAAGTCTTACTTTTTTCCTGAACATCGTGTATAGAATTTGTTAATATGCTTTCACCATTCATATCATATATATAAAATATGCTCTTTATTTTCTTGTCATTGACAATATCATATATTTCCTCATAAATATCTTTAATGGATGAATCCTTATTTGTTAATAGATTCATTATTTTCGTATCCAAGCTTAATTCATAAATATTTTCTCTGTAATCTGAAAAATCTTCCTCTATAACTTGTGAAATCTTATTATTCATATTTTTATTATCATAATATGACAGTTTTGAAAATCCTGCTATGAGCGTATTATAAAAAATAAAAGTCAATATTGTTATTGGAACTAAAGAATATAATATAAATGATTTTTTTATCATGTATTTAAAAGTATTCCTATTTCTGTTCACAACTTAATCACCTCACATCCATATGTTTATAAATAAAAAGCTTTACTATAATATAAATATGTGTGTAATTTAATAAAAAGAATACTATACTGCATTAAAATAGATACAATATAGTATTCTTTATTACTAATAATATAATAATCTATAAACTTATTTCTCTACTTCCTGATAATTTGAAGAATATTATCAGCGATATTATAGTAGTAAAAGTAAGTATTGCGGATAATGCAGCTGCAGTGCCGTAACTTGCTCTTATTACTTCTGAATAAATTGCTACAGACATTGTCCTTGTTTTACCTGTAAATAAAATTATGGAAGCACTCAATTCATTTATTACTGTTATCCAGCTTAATATTGCCCCTGAAATCACTCCTGGAAGCATCATCCTGGATGTTATATTCTTAAAGGTCTTAAACTGAGAATAGCCTAGACTTATTGAAGCCTCTTCAATACTCGGGCTTATCTGATACAATATTGCTGCACTTGATCTTATTGTATATGGCATCCTTCTTATTACAAATGCTATCACTATTATTATAAAAGTACCGCTTAAAATTAATGGCTTTTTGTTAAATGCAAGAAGCAATGTTATACCAAGAACTGAGCCAGGTATAATATATGGGAACATTGTCAATGTATCAAGAAATGATGTAACTGCATTTCTTCTTCTCACTGAAACATATGATATAAACATTCCGATTATTATAATTAAAGCTATTGCAATCAATCCATATACAAATGTATTTTTAATTGAATTTCCTAATTTACCTATTACATTTATATAAGAATTAAGAGAAAATTCCTTTGTAAACATTGAACCTCTAGTCTTAAGAAATGATGTATATATTACTGTTACCTGTGGTATTATTGCTAAAGCAACTACAATATATACAAAAAGATGAGCAAGCACATTTTTAATACCTGTAATCTTTTTAGACTGAATAGGTCTCAATGAACTCATAACAAATGATTTTTTATTAACTACATATTTCTGTCCAGCAAATACAAGTGTTGTGATAAATACCATAATAACACTTAATGCAGCAGCAAAATTGGCATGCTCTCCTACTTCACTTATAAACTCTGAGTAAATCAAAACAGGCATTACTTGATATCCTTCCCCTATAAGCATTGGTGTGCCAAAATCAGCTAAAGCATTCATAAATACAAGCAAGCTTCCTGCAAGCACTGTAGGAAGTATTAAAGGAATTATTACTGTAAATACTTTTTTAATCCCTGTGCATCCAAGGCTTTCTGCTGCTTCAATAAGGGATACATCCAGCTTTTTAAGCGCTCCAGTAGTATACATATATATAAAAGGAAACAGCTTAAGGGTAAATACAAGAAGTATTCCTGAAAACCCATAAATGCTAGGCATATTAATTCCAAATAAATGACTAAGGAAATTTGTAATCACGCCATTCCTGCCAAGCAGTATTATCCATGAGTATGCACCTATAAAAGGAGGTGATAATACTGAAATTATTATTAATATTTCTATAAAGCTCTTACCACGTATCTTACATGTTGTCATGATATACGCTAAAGGAACTCCGATTATTATTGTTAGTATTGTTGTGCAGATTGTTACTGCAAAACTGTGCCATAAACTATCATAATAATATTTCTTGCTGAAAAACTGAATGAAATTGCCAAAAGTAAATGAACCTGAAGAGGAATCTTTAAGGCTGCTTGCAAACAATGAAAATAGAGGATATATAAGACATATTCCAAAAAGAATAAATATACCTATTGTAACAGAATTCCAAAAATCAAGCCTGAACTTTTTAGCTTTTGATAAAACCATACTCTACACCCCGCTTGTCAATAAATTCTCTGTTCCATCTTCAGTATAAATATTTATTTTATTCATATTTACTTTAAGGTATATTGTATCTCCAACATCTAATACTTTATCATTACTGCTTAAATCATGAGACAGCTCCATCTTCATTCCATCTTCCAGCTCAACTACATAATCCATATACTTGCCTAAGAACGTAGCTGTAATAATCTTTCCCTTGATTCCCTCATTCTCATTATTTAATATAAATTCCTCAGGCCTTACTGTCACCTTAACTTTAAAGTCAGCATTTAATTTATTATCTAATTGTATATTTTCAGCATATCCATTACTAAATTCGATAAATACCCTTCCATTAATCTTTCTTACTTTTGCATCGAATATGTTGGATCTTCCTATAAAAGTTGCAACAAATATATTCTTAGGTCTTGAATATATGTCAATTGGCCTGCCAACCTGCTGTATAACGCCATCCTTCATTATTGCTATTCTATCTGATATTGCAAGTGCTTCCTCCTGATCATGAGTTACATATACAG
>JAEWQX010000137.1 GCA_023399035.1 Bacillota bacterium
GCCAAGCGCAGAGATGAGTACCACAAAAAGAAAGCAAGACAGGAGGAAGTACCAGCATGAAAGAATTGAAGCCAAGAATCCACGAAAACGGCATCGACTACATTCTCGTAGGCGATTACTATGTGCCGGACTGGAAGCTGCCGGAGGAACACCGTCCCATTGGCAGGTGGGGCAATCTTCACAGGGCGTATTTGAGACAGTTTCGCCCTGCCCTCTATTCGACCCTTCTCCTCTCAGGTGAACTGCACACCTACCTTGCCGATCTGAACGAGCAGGCAACGGAAAGATGCAGTCTTATCATTGAGCAGATGGCAGAAGCCGAGGGCGTAGACGAAGCTATGAAAGCGGAAAATCAGATGTTATGGGTGCAGTCCATGAACTCCATCCGCAGCCGAGCAGAGGAAATCATCATGCATGAGCTGTTTTATCCCCAATTAGGTGTAAAACTCTGCTCGATGGCGGGCGGCGGCGTACAAAAAATCTATATGGTGTTTTTAAGAGAACCGTCCCTGCGGGACAGGTCAGGCAGTGACCTGTTCCACCTCCGGGATGGGTTTGAGATTAAAATGAATTTCGATAGAAATGTGTCTTGTTTTATCTTCGTCAATGCGCTCATGCACAACGATTTCTTTGATTAAGCGGTTGAGGGTGGCTGCGTCCAGCTCTGTGATGTTGGCGTATTCCTGAATGGCTTCCACCCATTGTTTTGCATCATTGGCAAGCTGGACTTCATCGGACAGCCGCTTTCTGCCCTCGGACACTTTTGTTTTAAGCTCCGTCTGCTCGGTCTGTGTCTTTTCCAGCATGGTGTTGAAATTCTGCTCACTGATACGCCCTGCAATCATATCCTCATAAAGCCGCATGACCATTTTGTCCAGAACCTCAATCCGTTCCTCGTCCCTTGTAAGGGAGCGTTCCATTGCTTCCCGCTGTTCCCGCTGCTCGGCTTCACAGGTATTGGTCAGGCGGTCGGCAACCGCTTCCCCGTCCATCAGGGCAGCTCTGGCACATTCCCGGATTTTCCGCAGCACATGGCTGTAAAGGGTGTCATAATCAATCCGGTGCTGGGTGCAGTGGTTCTTTCCAAAGGCATTGTAGGTCTTGCAGGAGTAAATCCGCTGGGGATGTTTAGCGTTTGTGTAGCGTACCGTCAGCGACTTCCCACACTCGCCGCATTTTAACAGTCCGGCAAACAGGCTGATTTCATTGGTCTGCCCCGGACGCTGGCGGGATTTCAGCTTGTTCTGCACAATGTCAAAGCTCATGCTGTCAATCAGCGGTTCATGCTGTCCCTCCACCACAATCCAGTCCTCCGGCTTCTTTTCCCCAATCGTGCCGATTTTGAAGCGGTAGTCCTTTTTCTGGGAAGCAATCGCCCCGGTGTAGACGGGATTCATCAAAAGGTCTTTGATAACGGAGAAGTCCCACATATACCGCCCGTTTTCTGGGTCTTTCTTTTCCCATTTGGTGCGGGTATTGCGAAGCCCCCGTTCCCGGTTCCACCATGTAGGGCAGGGGATTTTTTCTTTCTCCAGCCGTCTGCGGATATAGTTCGGACCATGACCGTTCAGGGCATATCCGAAAATCAGCCGCACAATCGGGGCGGTTTCCTCGTCAATGAGCAGATGGTTTTTGTCCTCCGGGTCTTTCCGATACCCAAACGGGGCAAGACACCCGGTAAACTGTCCTTTCTGCGCTTTCAGAAGATAAGAGGAATGGACTTTCTTGGAAATATCCTTGCTGTACATCTCGTTCAGGATATTCTTGAACGGGGCAATGTCGTTGTTATCCCGCAGGGTGTCGATGCCGTCATTCATGGCGATATAGCGGACACCGTTTCTTGGGAAAAAGTCCTCAATCAAATGCCCGGTTTGCAGATAATTACGCCCCAGTCGGCTGAGGTCTTTCGTGATGACAAGGTTGATCTGCCTGCGCTCAATGGCTCTCAACATTCTCTGTAGGTCAGGACGCTCCATGTTAAGACCTGTGAAGCCATCGTCCTGATAGACTGCCACAACCTCCCATCCCTGCTTTTCGCAGTATTTTTCCAGCATATCACGCTGGTTTGCGATACTGGCACTTTCGCCTTGCAGGTCATCGTCCTTTGACAGCCTGCAATAGACCGCCGCACGATAACCCCCGGCAAGTGCCGAACCGATTGTTCTGTATTCCATTTCGTTCATCATAGCCATTTACCCACACAATCCAGACGGTATCTGGCTCTTTTGAACCTCATCTTCATTATAGCCTATATCTTTCTTTTTAGCAAGATATTCTTTTGCATTTGTCTTTCCGTATTTCTGGGAAATCAGGCTGACGAACACATCAGTGGCGTCAAGCTCCCCGTCAAATACAGTGGTCACATGAATCTCTGTTTTGTTTTTTGCCATAGGCAGTTATCCTCCATACATGAAAATAGCCAGACAGAGGGTGTCGGCAACGAAGTCCGGCAACGGACTTCAAAAGACCTTGCAAACAATCTCAATCTGGCGATGGTTACTATTTATACTTTTCTTTTATTTTTTTGTTGTTTTGGTTGTTATAAGGGAGAAAAGCCCGGAAATAAGGGGTTTTTCCCGGCAACCGGCTCGGCAACGGGATAACAACAGGGGGTGCAACGGGCTGTCCTTTTCAGAATGGAAGCTCCATCTGTTCTGTGACCTCCACAAAACCGTCCATCGTTTTTTCAGACGGGTTGCCGGAGTCCGTTGCCGGGTTTTCACGCTCCCAGCCCTTTTGTCTGCCATATTCGGAAAACATTCTTGGGTTTGGGAAGTACCGCCAGCTGGAAATGCACTGGTTCATAATCTCGTTGATTTCCCGGATTTCCCATTGCTTCGGCTCGTCAAAAGCATGGTTCAAGGCTTCCTTATAGAGCTGCTTGGAGCAGACCATGCTCCCGGTGTATTTATCAAGATACGCCTGTATCATCCCGGCTTTGGTGTCCTCCGGCATAAAATCCCGCTGGTGTTCTTTGAGATACCGCTGCATGGCGGGGCTGAAAGCCAGCTTGAACCTGCCGCTTTTATAAATCTCCATCGCTTCCGCCCACATCTGCCCGATATAGGCTCTGGAAGCGGCTTCATCCTCCAAAATGTGAACTTCCGCCTGCTCCGGGTACACCATGACCGGGATAAAGCGGCGGTTGCCGGAACGGTCAAGGGGCAGGAAGTCAAGGGCATTGGAAGTGCCGCCAAACACGCACTGACGGGGGCGGTCTGCCGGGTGGGTTTCATAAGGTATCTTGTAGACCTCTTTCTGCCGGCTTAAAAATGACTTGATTTCCTCAATGCTCTTGGCGTTGGCGGTTGCCATCATTTCCGACATTTCAATAATCCAGTGACCTTGCAGCTTGCGGTACACATTGTCATCGTCCAGCTTCCGCAAATCATCGGAGAACCACTCGTCCCGGACTGCCAGCAGCCGGAAGAAGGTGGACTTTCCAGCCCCCTGACCGCCTACCAGACAGAGCATGATTTCAAACTTGCACCCCGGCTGAAAGGCTCGTGAGATTGCACCCAGCAGGAACAGCTTCAACGCTTCATAGGTGTAATCGTCTGCGTCAGCCCCCAGAAAGTGCCGCAGGCAGAAGCGGATTCGCTCTGTCCCGTCCCACACAAGGGTATTGAGATAGTCCCGGATGGGATGGTACTTGTTTTCATTCGCCACAATCCCGATGGCGTTATCAATCTTTTTCTCATTGGTAAGCCCGTAGGTTTCTTCCAGATAAAGAAGCAGATACTTCATGTCCGTATCGTTTAAGGCGGTGCTGTCCCTGTGGAAGCCGATGGGCTTTATGATGTCCTTGCGGTCGGTCAGGATGTTGTATGCGATAGCCCCGGAAAGCAGCGGATCACGCTGGAATACGGTCAGGCAGTTCCGTATGCTCTGACGGACACCGCCTTTCTCGGTGGTTTCCAGCCCCGCCTTGATTTCCTCAACGCTCTGGGGCGGCTGCATGGCGTTCATAGTGTTTTTTAGTTCTTGCTGCGTCTGCGGCTGCAAGTTCTGCCATTCGCTGTTCAAGCTGTATCACATCCTTTCCGTAGTCCGTAATCAAATCCGCTTTTTCCTCTGTTTCCCCGAACAGCAGCACATCCAGCAGATATTCCACTTGGGCTTGCTTCTGTAAGGCTTCCACAAACCGGGGATGAAAGGCTTCCTCCGGGGAGTGCGGGGCGTAGTCCGTTCTCCATGCCATCAGCAGATGGAGATAATCGGCAAGAATACGGAAGCAGCGATTCTTTGCTTCCTGAAACTGTTCCTCCGGGGATTTCTGCCGGGTCTTGGGCTTTTTTACCTTTCCCGGCGGTTTCCAGTCCTCATAGGAAAGCCCGAAGTCCTGTGCCAGCTGTACGGCGGCTTCTTTCTTTCCCAGCCCATACAGGGCGGCGGCAAAATCAATCACATCCCCATCCGCACCGCAGCCGAAGCAATGGTAACGCCGATCCAGCTTCATGCTTGGGGTTTTATCGTTATGGAACGGGCAGCAAGCCATCCCGTTCCGACCTACATGGATTCCATAATACTCCGCAGCCTGTCTTGTTGTGACGGACTGCTTCACAGCTTCGAATACATTCAAATCTATCCCTCCTTGAAAATAAGAAAAGCACCTGACATTCTCTAATTGAAAATGGCAAGTGCCTGTTAAAGTTCCATATCCTGTTGTCTGTGTTTCTCCTGTGCCGGGGCGGTTCTTTGTGCTTTTTTCTCGTCAGTCTTATCCTGCAAGACTTCTTTGATGGGCTGCTTCTTGGGCGGCTCTTTGCTTTCCTCTGTGCCGGGTGTGGCTTTCCGTACCCAGTAGCGGATGTCCCGCAGCTTCTTCAAATCCTCCTGTACCTCGGTCAGTGGTACTTTCAGCTCTGCGATTTCGCTGAGAAGCGTTTCCTGCTCCTGTTGCAACTCATTTTTCGTTTTATCCTTATCGTCCGGGTGCTTGGCAAGGTAGTCAGCGGCTTTCTCATACCGGGCAACCTCCGGGTGTTCCTGTTTGAATTTCCCCTTTATTTTCTTAAAAAATATCTTCTGGTACTTCTCATAGACAGCCTTACATTCCTTGCAGTCTGTCCGGCTGGCAAGAATCCCGTCAATCACTTTGCTCCGGGCTTCCTTTGGCTTCATCTGATTGCGGTAATCTGCGGCTGATTTCCCGGAAGATTCCAGAAACGCTTCTAAGTCCTCCACAGTGGAAAGCCCCTTTTGCCGGAGATAGGACAGGGCTTCGCTGACTGCCTTTAAGTCCTGTGAAGTTCCCCGGTTCTGTCCAGCCCTTGTCCAGTCCTTCCGTTCTTCCTTTCGTATCTCCATGTACTTCATCAGCAGATTGGGAAGAAGTGTCGCTTCCTCCGCCGCCTTTTGTGCAAGCAGCTCCTTCCGTTTTTCTCCCAGCTCGGTAATCCAGCCTTTGAGGTTTTGGATAAGCTGCCGGATGGACTTCATCAGGCGGTTGGCGGCTCTGATTTCCCGGTTCAGGTTGCCGATATTCGTCTGGATACCTCGCTTTTCCATCTGCCGGACAGCAGTCCCCTCATGGACAGTGGGGACTATATCAAGCCCCTGTCTGGCATAGGAACGCAAGTCCACACGCTCCGGGCGGTCATTGGCGTCCAGATAGCGGTTCTGGATAACCTCCCATTCATGCCGCCAGATTTCACAATACTTCTGGTCGTTCCAGTCCACCGTATCCTCCTTGTGGCTTTTCCACCTGCCGGACGGCAGCTTTATCCGTTCCCCATTCTCGTCAAGGTCATAAACCTTGCGGCTCTTGGGAAGCCATTTTCCATGTTCATCCATTGCCCGCATGGTCAGCAGGACATGGGCGTGGGGATTGTGTCCCGGCGGATGGGGGTCATGGATGGCAAAATCAGCAATCATGCCTTTGGAAACAAACTGCTGTTCACAAAACTCCCGTACAAGGACAGCGTACTGGTCGGGCGGTATCTCTCTGGGAATGGTAAGCACCCACCGCCTTGCAAGCTGGGAGTTCCATTGCTTTTCCACCGCTTCGGCGGCATTCCATAAAGTATTGCGGTCTGCATATTCCTGTGGAGCATTTGCCGGGAGCAGGATTTCATTGTGGACGATACCACGCTTTTCCGGGTAGTGCTTTACTTGCTGGTCGTATTCACAGAACAGCTTTTCGCCGCTTTGGTAAGCAGCGGCGGCAACCGCAGACTGCCGCTGGCTGCGCTGAACAATCGTGATTTCGTTGTGTGGACAAGGCATTTCGTGTCCCTCCTTTCGCTAATTGGTGGATGGGGTGGCGTTTTACCACCTCATTTTGGGCAGAAAAAAAGCAGGAGACCTTTTTCAGATTTCCTGCTCGGTGTGCCACTGTGTGAGCGGCGGGTATTTAGTTGTAAAAGTTCGGGACAAGTTGACCCGATGTAAAGCTAACAAACTGGAATTGCACCAAAACAATCTAAGACAACAACGCTGCCCTACTTGCGATTTTTTCTTGTACTGCGGAAACAGTTTCTTGAATGGAATAAGTGGTCGTATCTATAACATTCGATTCATATATTCCCAGATTGCAAAATTGCTCCCACATGGTTTCTACCAATTCGATATTTGTCTTTCGGTCTAACTTTGAGCGTTCAACAGCTCGCTTCAAGGTTTCTTCCTTACTTGCCCTTAAAATAATATAATGCACCTCATAATGTTCCCGAACAAGACTTTGCCACGGCTTTAAAAACCACGGTCCGATAATACCGTCAACAATTACATCATATCCACCACGAGCATATCGCTTCGCAGCTTCTAAAAACGCTTCAATGACAATCAAATTTTGCTCATTTGATTCTGGCAAATGCGGTGGTATTGCCCCTTTACTCAAATAATGATAAAAGTCATCTGTGTGCATATGCACAGACTTTTCCAAATCTGATTCTTTTGCAACAGCAGATGCCGTTGTAGTTTTTCCTGTCCCCGGCGCACCTGTGATTACAATAATTCTACCTTGATTCATCTATATTTTACCTCCACAAATTACGATTTTCTTAATTCTACAAACTGGAATTTGAGTCTCTGTAAAGCTGGAATTAACCCATACAATTATTTTAATTTAGAGGTTCTTACGCAATTATCCGTATTTTGTAATTTTTCAATACTGGAATGCCAGTGTAAATCAGCAT
>JAEWQX010000237.1 GCA_023399035.1 Bacillota bacterium
TTATAAGTACAACAAGTATACCAAGCACAATTCGATACCAACCAAACACCTTAAAATCATGTTTTTTGATAAAGTTCATTAGGAATTTAATTACTAAGACAGATACCGCAAATGCCACAGCCATACCGAGAACAAGAGCGAGCAGTTCTGCACTTGTAAATTCAAACCCGAATTTTAACAGCTTAAAAGCACTTGCTCCAAGCATAGTAGGTACTGCGAGGAAAAAAGTAAACTCTGCTGCTGCCACTCGTGAAACTCCTATGAGTAAAGCACCTATAATCGTTGCTCCCGACCGTGATGTGCCGGGTATAAGTGATAACACTTGAAATGCCCCTATCAAGATTGCTGTTTTATAGCTGATGTCAGAAAGTGCCATAGTAGTAGGAGTACGCTTTTTATTCCAATTTTCTATGAGAATGAATAACAAACCATAAAAGATTAACATGATTGAAATCACAATGGGGGTTTGGAGGTAAGCATCCAAATAATCATCAAATAGAATCCCCATAATAGCTGACGGTACACAAGCTACCGCAACCTTGAACCACAACGAGAAAGTATCCTTTTTAACAATTGACTGTGCTTTGTTCTTAAATTGAAAGGGAAACATCTTGTTCCAAAACATTACAACCACTGCGAGTATAGCTCCAAGTTGAATAACAACAAAAAACATTTCTTTAAATGCTTCGCTCATATTAAGTGTGATAAATTCGTCCACAAGAATCATATGTCCTGTGCTGCTGATAGGTAGCCACTCAGTAATACCCTCAACAATTCCAAGAAAAATAACTTTTAAAATTTCTATAAAATCAAGTACCATTATTTCAAATCCTCCTTTTTAAAATGATGAAAGGTCATAAGAAAACCAACTGCTGATACAAGAATAATAATAGATACAGACAGCAGTGTAGGATAGCCGGTACTCTGAAGTTTACCCTGCACCAAGAAATAGGTGGCTGTCCACGGATACAACGCTCCCCATTCTTGATTTGAAAGTGCGGCACTTCCCATGACAATCACGGCAGAGCCAATCATCGGGGCGACAAATCCTTTTGTTTTCATAGCAACAAACACAAAAGGAGAAACTGTTAAAAACATCAGGATACTGCCAAACAAAAACTTGGGGAGCCATACTATTGCCACTAGTAAGCTATATCCCTCCAATGTAAAGACAGCGTCATATAGCCCACAAACGATAAATATACCTGCCCATGTTACAAGGGTTAGCATAACAATCCAAAGAAGCAGGGTGCAAAATTTTCCAATTAATAGTTTTGTCCTTGAAATGGGTATGGGCAATATGGTTTTGAGGGTGCTTTCTGTGTACTCTCTGCTAAACAAGTAAGCTGCAATTGCCACATATATCATCATGTTTACCAGCAGCATGATATACAGTACACTGTCGCTGTATATGTCAGACAAGGTAAAGATAATCTCCGGCTTATCAAAATGTGTTTGCAAGGCTTCTATTAACATCAAAAGTGGGGTAGATAATACCCCTGCCACACTAATTAGCACCATTTTTGAACGCTTTAGTTTTAATAATTCACAAGAAATAAGATTAAGCAATACCGCCACCTCCAATCAGTTTAGAAAAGTAGTCCTCTAAGTTTTCCTCACTATCATTTATCCTTGTCACGAGCAGTCCATTTCGTGCAAATTCTCGATTGATTTCTCCAACACTTTGGCTAAAGTCATAAATTCTCACCGTACCGTCCTGCACTGTAAAATCCGTCATGTGGTAGTGGTTTTCTAAAATCTTTCCGGCTATCTCACTGTCAGATAAATCAAATTGAATGTATTTTCGATTCCTTTTGTGAAGCTCGGATATATTCACTTCCTCTACTAAATGCCCCTCGTGCATAACGCCGATAATATCTGCTATCTGTTCAATCTCGCTTAAAACATGGCTTGAGATAAAAATGGTAATGCCATGATTGTGACTAAGTTCAGATAAAAATGAGCGTATTTCAACTATTCCAATGGGGTCAAGTCCGTTAATCGGTTCGTCAAGTATTAAAAGCTCCGGCTCGTGCATAATGGCGGCGGCAATACCAAGCCGTTGCTTCATTCCGAGGGAATAATCGGAAAAGACTTTTCTTTTCTCCTTATGCAGCCCCACAACTTCAAGAGCTTTTTCTACTCCACTTTTAGATACTCCCCCTCGCAGTTTAGCGAGAATTTGCAAATTCTCATACCCTGTTAAATTACTGTAAAATCCCGGTGTTTCGATAATAGAGCCTACTTTGCTATAAAGGGTATGGATATTTTCCTTATAGTTTGTGCCAAACAAGCGTACCGTTCCCTCCGTTGGGAAAGCAAGCTGCAACATCATTTTCATTGCTGTGGTTTTGCCTGCTCCGTTTCTGCCGAGCAAACCATAAATTTTGCCCTTTGGCACATGAAGATTTACCTTATCGACAACGGTGGCTGTTCCGTATCGCTTCGTAAGATTTTCTGTTTCAATGATATAATCCATATTTGATTCTCCTTTCCGTGGGTTGCTGTTCTTGTTTTCGCTGACCACAATCTTATTATCCACGAGTATTGCATAGAAGCCAAGAAATCTACCGTCACAATGCCGACACAATAGATGTCAGCACGAAAAAAGCTCCGACACTTATCGTGTCAGAGCCTATTTTAAAGGGTTTATGGCATTTTACTTTGTTTGGGTTTGCTTTATCCAGACAAATATTTTAGCAACAAATAGCAGAAACATAAGGGCGGTTACATAGGGTTGTCTTGCCGCAGCGAAGAAGCAGATAAAAAGCGTACTCAGCACGAGAGAGCATTTTGTGATTATGTTGCTCCATGATTCCTTTTCAAAACAAACACACATCAGTTTCGCTATCCCAAGTGCAATCAAAACAATAAAAACAATCCAATAGATTGCAAGATATATTGGGGTAGTGTCTGTAAATGAAAGTAGATTGACAGAATAAATATATCCGTCAACAAGGTTACCATACAACGGCAAAAGTATAAAAGTAACCGCCATCATATCTAATATTCCATAAATGAAACTGTAAATTTTTTTCAAGTTGGAACGATTTTCAGTTTCGGCAAGTGTAATCAGTTCTTCGCCCGATAGCAGTTCATCTATGGTCACAGAAAAGAATTTAGAAATACACTTGAGCGACTCAATGTTAGGGTAACCCTTGCCGCTTTCCCATTTTGAAATGGCTGTTCTTGATACATATAATTGCTCCGCAAGTTGTTCCTGCGTTAAGTTCTTTCCAGTCCTAAGCTGTTGTAGCTTTTCATTAAATTCCATGATTCTCCTCCTGTTTGTTCCTTGTTTTCATACGTCCATCAACGGGTTTTTCTGCATCTTTTGGTATCATCCATGCACGACCAAATTTTTCAGTTCCGTCAATGCGATTTTCCTCACATAATTTTTGTATCCGTCTTTCCGATATGCCCCATTTTTCAGAAGCGGCTTTCACAGAAATGTAATTCATAATATCAACTTCCTTTCGCAAAGAGTATATAATTATTATATACGGAATGACGAATAATAGCAAGTTTCTCTCCACTAATACGAAATTATACACTACTAAACATAAAATCATACTTCGTTCAAATATCATCACCCGAAATGTACAATGATATAGGGTGATATTAAAATGTACCAAGATGAAAGAAAACTTGATTTTAAGCCGTTAGGTATAGCGATAAAAAAAGCTCGGGAAGCAAAAGGGTGGACACAGGAATATCTTGCCCAACTGGTAGACCTTACGCCACGCTCTATTATGTATATAGAGAACAGGGGGCAGCACCTGTAAATGATAATATAACAATGAACAGAAAATGGAAAATAAAAATGTACAAAAATGATCATTAGTTATATCCTATTTATGGGAGGGATACTAATGATTATGAATTTACAAGGTCAATTAACTATATTAAAATCTATGAATATTAAACCTAAC
>JAEWQX010000238.1 GCA_023399035.1 Bacillota bacterium
GTGCAGGGTATATAACTCCATCATCAAAAGCCATTGGATTGTATAAAAGAAAATAACATCCAGGAACTCTCTCAAAGAAGAATCCAGCATCCTCTGCTCCCATATTATAATCGTTTAAAATATGAATAGCTTTACTTCCAACAATCTTTTCTGCTGAATTTATGAATTTCTCAACCATTTCCTTATCATTAATTACTCCTGAACATCCGCCTTCAAAATCAAGCTCGTATTCGGTTCTCATAACTTTTGACATTCCGTCAACAATTTCTTCTATTCTCGTTAATACATATTTCCTTAATTCTGGATCAGTATTTCTCACTGTCCCTTTTATTTCAACCGTGTCAGGAATGACATTATTTGAACCCCTTCCTCCCTGAATGCTTGTGAAACTTATAAGTGTAGGAATTGTCTGATTTATTTCTCTAGTAAGTATATATTGTATACTATTCATTATCAATGTTGCTGTGGAAATTGGATCTACACATATATGAGGTGTAGATGCGTGTCCTCCCTTCCCTATTATCTTCAAATTAATAGGATCTTCATATGCTGACATGCTTCCATATCTCACTATAACATCTCCGTTATCATACCCTCTTATTCCATTATCAGTATGAAGTGCAATCATTCCATCAACATTTGGATTCTGCAGTACTTTATCATTAATCATAGCCATTGCCCCTCCAGGAGCACATTCTTCACATGGCTGGAATATCAATTTTACTTTCCCATTAAGTTCATCTTCATATTTTTTCAAAAGCTCTGCAAGACCTAATAAAATGGCTGTATGAGCATCATGGCCACAGGCATGCATATTTCCATTTTCAGATTTAAAGCTTAGATTTGTTTCTTCCTTTATTGGAAGCCCATCCATATCAGCCCTTACTGCTATTGTTTTTCCTTCTTTATTTCCTATCACTGCACTTATACCTGAATGACTGCTGTATGATGTAAATTCAATGTTTAATTGTTTTAATTTATCCATAACATACTGTGCTGTCTGAGGAAGCATCATGCCTGTTTCAGGAATTTTATGAAGATCTCTTCTGTATTTAATAATCTTAGAACTTAAATCTTTACATTCTTTAATAATATTCAACTTTTTCCCCCTCTTATTGTTTATTATTTTATTTAATTTTTGGAATTATTATAAAAATTATACCATAATAGTACAATTTGAAATATTCCTTTATGATAATTTTATGAATAAATTTTATGTACAATCACATACTAATGATAGTTAAAATTTTAATATGAAAGATGTGATTTATAATATGAACAAACTTAAAGACAAACAGTCTCATGATCTGGCTAAAAAGATGATTATTGAAGGAGAATCCTTTGATGACATAATGGCAGCTACAAGCTTAAGGTTAAAGGATTTAAAGCGAATCCAGAGAAATGAAATAGACACACATTTTTAATTTTCTTAATTTTTAAAAAAAGGACTATGATTTAATTGTGCATAGTCCTTTCTCTTACTTTTTCCTATTATTTTTTTCTTTAATTATATTCCTTACAATCCTATGTACAAATCCAAGTACATATATGAATATTAAGGCAACAACTACTTCCATATGATTGTTAATTAACTCTCTTAACCCCTCCACAATTTTCTTTCCTCTCATTTCAATATTTAATCATCCAAAAAGAAATTAATATCTCTGTATTCTTCTGGAACATTAAGAACTTCGTATAATTTATTATAAAAGATTAATAATTATCTTTAAAATTCTTTTTCAATAAAAGAAAATCCTCTAAATCATTTAAAAATTGAAATAATAATGCTCTATTTTCAAATTCCTCCCTGTTTTTAGGAAGATCCATCTTTTTATATTCTTTTTTAAGTATGTTATGCTCACTTAACAAATCTATGCAGTTATTATCCCTGCGAATATTAAATGCAACTTTATATGTATACTCAGCAAGAAGTTCAGTTTGAGAATAAGTCATATAAAACCTGGAAAAATGCTTTTTCATTCTTTTTATTGTTTCAAACTGAGATGTTCTCATTTCCATATAGCTTAAATAATAGTAATCACTTTTAAGTATAAGATAATTATTACATATTTTCTTTGCTATTTTTTTGTTTTTTTCAATGAGTTTTTCTGTTATTTCAAATATCTCCCTTTCATCATTTGGAAGATGCCTAAGCATAAGATTACCTGCCATATCACTAAGAATTACTCTATAGTTCTGTTCAATACTTTCCCTGTTCTTTTCGAATTCCTCCTCTAGTGAAGGTGAATATAAATTAAATAACATTGCCGTACATATTCCTATTATAGTCAAGCTTGCTTCATTTATAATCCAATATACATTTATATTTGAACTTGTTAGAAGATGAGTTGAAAGTACTGCTCCTACAACCATACTTTCCTGTATATTGAATTTAATCGTAAGTGGTATATATATTATAAGAAATACTCCAAATATAATTGGATTATTTCCTAGGATTATATATAAGAAAAATGAAAATAGTATTGCAATAAAGGATGCGGCTATTCTCCTTATACTTATTAAAAGAGCTTCCCTTTTTGTATCCTGAATGCTTAATATTGCAATTATTCCAGATGTAACACTAAACTGAAGTCCTATATAATTTGATATAAAAATTGCTATAGTAGCGGATAAAGCCATCTTAAATGTTTTTGAATAAAAATATTTCATCATTGGTTTGCTCCTGTCACTTATTATTAGATTACTTATTATATATTAATTTTTAAAAATCATCTATTAAATCCTGCAGTAATTATTTACTAGATATATTGACATTAATCATTTTCTATTTTATCCTTTCCATTGAAAGGAGTTCTTATGGACGAACAATATTACGAAAAATTATTAAATATAAAAACATGTGGTGAACAGAGAGGATTTAATGAATCCCTTCATTATCACAGATATGAGCCAACTTCTTACTGTGCTTTAAACACCTTGATAAAAGAATACTCTTTCAATGAAAATGACAGCTTAATTGATTTTGGGTGTGGCAAAGGGCGCCTTAATTTTTTTATTAATAATACTTTCAACTCTCATGTTACTGGTATTGAAATGAACAGCTATTATTATGATATCTGTATAGATAACATGAGTCATTATCTGAAGCATGACAAAAACAATAATAAAGAAAAAATACATTTTTTAAAGTGCCTTGCTCAGGAATATAAAATCAGAAATATTGATAATAAATTTTATTTCTTTAATCCTTTTTCACCTCAGATTTTTATGTGTGTTGTAAATAATATTCTTGATTCAGTTGATCAATGTCAGCGTGCAGTCGATATTATTTTATACTATGCTTCTGATGAATATATATTTTATCTTGAAAATAATACATGTTTTTCTCTGTATAAAGAAATTCCTGTATTACCACAGCATTTAAAAGACTATCGCAACAGATTTCTAATTTATAGATTGGACTATACTGCAATATAAAATTAAGGCAGTTATTTAACATACTGCCTTAATTTTGTATAAAAATTCTAATAAATTTTCTTTACAGATTCAGTTGTGACTTTAAGTTCATTTGTAAGATTTGATGCATCCAGCGACAATTCCCTGAATTTCACTGCAATGTTTGAGCATTCTTCAGTCATAGCCATTGTTTCTTCAGCAACTGCCGAAATATCATTTATTCCTTTTACAATAGTTTCATTAGACTGAAGTATGTTTTCTACTTCTTCATCAACATTCGATACTTTTACCATTACATTCTTTGTATTATTATCTATATCTTCAAATATATCTGTAGTTCTTGTTACAAGCTTATTCTGCTTATTATTTGCTTCACTAAGCTTGTCTACAGATTCTGCACAAGTTAAAAGTTTGCTTTGAATATCATTTGTAATCCTAATTACGTTTTCTATAGACTGTCCGCTTTGTTCAGCCAACTTTCTTATTTCATCTGCAACAACAGAAAAACCCTTTCCGCTTTCACCAGCTCTTGCAGCTTCTATTGAAGCATTTAATGCTAGTAAGGTCGTCTGCTTAACTATATTATCAATTGTTTCAGTAACAGCAACTATGTTTCTTGACCCTTCCTGAAGCAGTCTCATCATATTTTTAACCTCTTCATTTGTAGCATTTACTACTTCAGACTGTTCCTTAAGATCACATATTATATCATTGCTTTCCCTTATGACTCTTCCTGTATTTTCAGACAGCATATTCATTTCCTTTGTAAGACTTGCTGCATATTCAAGCTTTTCTTGTATCTTTGCACAATATTCTACCTGGATTTGAACAACTTCACTATTTTTCATGGATCCATTAGATATCTGTGATAAAGATTCCTGCAATACATTTGCTTCTTCTGATATTTGATCTACAATATTCAGTACATTTCCTGTATTTACACCTATTTTCTCATTTAAATTCTTGACTTCAGATATTATTGTATCCTGCTTTTCCTGACTAGACATTATATTATCTATAAAAGCCATATTTCTTTCCTTAAACATCATAATTACTCCTGCGCTTGAATACATTGCATATGAAAATATTGAAGTAACAGCTATACATAAACCATAATCCTTAAGTTCATTTCCATAAAGATTTCCATTCATATATTCTATAACTGGCTTTATAATTACTAAAAGAAATACTGTTGGTCCAACTATTAGAATATCCTTTTTCTTTCCATACAATACAAATGAACTTATAAATGGAAAGCCAAAAGCGAAAACTATACTACTCCTACCTGTTATGTATATGTATGCCCATACTATAATGTAACCCCAAAAAACTATATATTTTATATAGTCATTTTCCTTATCCTTTTTATATATTATATAAATTGATATAGTGGTAATTAAAAGTATACCTGAACTAATAACCCATTCGGTAAGACTTCTTCCTCCTTTAATCACTTCAAAAAGAATGCTTAAAACCACGATGAGTGTAGTTAAAAATACTATTCTTATGAGATTTAAGTTTGCAATTTGATTTAGTTGAATATTATCATTTTTTGTACTTCCATACTATTCCTCCTTTGTATTCCTTTATCTTTATCGTTTATTCTATATTTTTCTGTATATTACAACAATATTTTTAACATTTTCATAATTTAATTTAATTTAATTGTTTTTATTAAATCCTTATAATATTTATACAAAAAATAAGCTTAAAGAACCCTCTAGATTCTTTAAGCTTATTTTATCTTTCCTATTTGTTGAACTTTTCCTTTAATGCAGTTTTACCGCTTTCAAGTCCATGCGCTGCACATCTCTTATACCAGCTGTAAGCACTGCTTAAATTTTGCTTTACACCTTTACCTTTGTAATACATTCCTGCCAGATTATATTCAGCATAAGGGTATCCACACTCCGCTGCTTCTCTATACCATCTCACAGCTTCTTTATAATCGCGCCTTACACCTAATCCTTTTTCGTACATGTACCCAACTGTATTCTGTGCTTTTTCATATCCCTGCTTTGCACTTTTTTCATACCATTTAAATGCTTCTCTGCAGTCTTCTTCAACTCCCTTAGAGTGCATATACATTCCTGCAAGATTATACTGTGCAAAGTAGTCACCCTGCTCAGCTGCTTTACTATACCATTTAAATGCTTCATTATAATCACATTCAGTTCCCTGACCTTCTTCGTACATACATCCAAGGTTGCACTGTGCATTACAGTTTCCCTTCTCAGCAGCCTTCTTATACCATTCTATAGTTTTAGAGTAATCCTTATCAACTCCAAGACCACAATAATACATATCTCCAAGATTATACATTGCTATATCATATCCAGCAAATGCGGCTCTTTTATACCACTTTACTGCCTCATCATAATCTGTTTCTACAGTATCTCCATTAAAATATCTGTCTCCCAAGATATTCTGTGCTTTAACATTCCCTCTGCTTGCGTATTTTCTAAGACTTTCAGTGTCTATAAACTGAAACTCAACATCGGCTTCCCTATAAACGTTTAATCTGCTATCTAAAGATACAACTATACCTGACAACCCAATTCCCCCATCATAATTTACTTTTAACTCAAATCCCTCTAATAAACTCTAGATATATTTAATTCTACAGTATCTTTATAACATAAAATTCATCATTTGGCTACACATATAAAGTAACATTATTAATATATTTTAACTTAATAGTATACTCTAGTGATTATAATAAAATAAATATTTATTATGAAATCAATATCAAGTTTATAAATAATGCTACATAATATTCTTTATATAACAATAGGACTTCTATTAAAAAAGTATTCATATTATCTTCAATTAAGATGAATATTCTTTAATTCTGATGATAATACTAATTAATGCATAGTTCTCTGTATCTCCTAAATAAATTATAAAAGCGGCACTTGAATAGTCACAAGTACCGCTTTATATGATTTACTTTATCTATATGTAATTAGTTAAACTTTTTTCCTGAATATCCACTTGTTCCACCAGCTACATTTATCACTTTATATCCTGCATCAGCTAATTCTGCTGCTGTAATAAAGCTTCTTCTTCCAGTTTCACAAATTAAATAATA
>JAEWQX010000065.1 GCA_023399035.1 Bacillota bacterium
CAACATAGGTGCCTGTAATTACTGATTTCTCAAGTATTTTCATAATCACTTCCTTAGAAACTAATGCACCTGTAGGATTATTAGGATTACATATAAATATCAAATCTATATCATCATGTATTTCCTGTAACACATCCTCCGTTAACCTGTAGTCATCTTCTTCCTTTAAATTGTATAGTATAACTTCTTTAGAAATTGATGATACAGCTTCTTCGTATTCAGAAAATGTTGGAGCAAGAATAATCGTCTTATTAGGGTTGATTCCTCTTACTAAACTATATATTACTTCTGCTGCACCATTTCCTAAAATTATATTTTCATTTGAAACGATATCATTATTGAGCCTGCTGTTTTCATATTCACCTATAGCTTCCTTTAGCTCAAAATAAGAGATATCAGGATATTTTTCTATTTCATTTAAGTTTTCCATAATGGATTTCTTCACATTATCAGACATTCCTATTGGATTAATATTAGCTGAAAAATCGATTATTTCCTTCCAGTCTATATTGTAATTTCTGCTTATTTCTTTTACATTTCCGCCATGCCCAAAATTAGCCACAATATTTTCCTCCGTTTTTTCTCTAATATAATTTCTGACCTATAAAGTTAATTTATAGGTCAGAATTATATGTATTCTTATATTCTATAGATAATAAATTTAATAGAAATTATTATTATAAATCCTATAACTTCTGACAAATATAATATTCTTGCAGTCTTCTTTACATGATATAATTCTATTTCTTTTATTTTATCACCTATAACAGGTTTTTCTACAAGTTTTCCAAAATAATAATTTGCCCCACCAAGCTGTATATCCAATGCACCTGCCATAGCTGCTTCAGGATGTGCACTGTTTGGGCTTGTATGATTATATCTATCTCTTTTGTATATCTTAAAGCTGTTTTTATAATCATCTCCAAGCAATAAAGATGATATTATTATAAGCACTCCAGTAATTCTAGCTGGCACATAATTGAATACATCATCAAGTTTTGCAGGAAAATATCCAAATTCCATATACCTATCGTTTTTATATCCAAACATTGAATCCATTGTATTTACGGCTTTATATACCATTGCACCAGATGCACCAAAGATTCCAGCAAACAATAATGGAGCAATAACACCATCGCTCATATTTTCAGCTATTGTTTCTATAACAGCTCGTATTATGCCTTCTTTATCTAGACTCTGAGTATCTCTTCCTACAATATACGAAAGCTGTTTTCTTGCTTTTTCAATATCATTATCAATTAAATGCTTTATAACTTTATATCCTTCAGTAACCAGCCCCTTGGCTGAAATACAGAAATAAATTATGATTCCTTCTATAAATATTCCAAAATACTTATTTATTCCTGTAGATAAATAAACCAATGCATAGGTTATTGAAAATGTTAAAAGTATTGTAATAATCCACACAATCAATCCAGCAGCTTTTAGCGATTTCTTAATGAATCTTCTAAATAAATATTCAAGTTTAGCTGCTATCCATCCTATACCTCTGACAGGATGGAATGGATTATCCGGGTCCCCTATTAATAAGTCTAAAATAAATCCTATCGTTAAATCCATTATACACATAAAAGTATATGAATTTCCTATATTAATATAAAAAATTCATATACCTTTTCCTTTCATATATTTTTAAATCTTATATCTATACATAAAATCACCGCTGCATATTCAAAATTATTCATACATATAAATATCACTTTAAGAAGACATTTAAAAATAAATATTTATCAGTTAGCATACTGACTTAAAATCATTATGCTATGCATTGGATGTTTATTTTTAATGCTGTATCTTCATCATATATTAATTATAAAATGATTAATATAAATTACCATGTTTTTCTGAAATATATTTAACTAAACTTTCCGGGTCATTAAACTGAAGCTCATAATCAAACTTTGGCTTTTCAATTACGATTAACTTTATACCAAGACTTTCTGCCGCATTGAACTTTTCAAGACATCCACCTTCAATGCCACTATCTTTTGTAAGTATTCCCTTTATATCAAACTGCTTTATAAAACCCACTTCAAGTTCAGATGATATAGGTCCCTGCATTGCGATGATATCCCTTACCTTTATACCACTGTCAAGAAGCCTTGAAAGAACAGATACAGATGGAAGTACTCTATGAATCACCCTGTATTCAAAATCCATATCTGCAAACCTTGCTGCATTGTTTCCACCTGTAGTATTAAGGATATTCCCTTTTAATTCTTTAAAGTATTCAATTGCTTCATCATAATTCTTAACTCTCACTATATTATCAGAATCAATATTCTCCAATACCCCTAATCTTTCATATCTTATGTATGTAATATTAAGTCTTTCTGCACACTCCATGGCATTCTTTGTTACCTCCTGCGCATATGGATGTGATCCGTCAACTAATACCCTTATATCATTTTTCTTCATCCACATTAAAAGTTCATCTCTATCTAAAGGTCTTGTATTCAAGTCTTTTATCTTAAAGTCCTGAAGAAGCTGTCCTCCATAACTTGTTGCTGTACTTACAGCTATATTATCAGTGTAATTGTTCATTAATGATAATATCTTTTTCCCTTCAGATGTTCCTAGTATAAATCCTATCATTGTTTTTATCTCCAATTTCTATCTTCTTGAACTCTCATAAAAATGTGCCTCATCCAAGATTATTCAGGTAAGAGTTAAAAAGTAATAGGTAAGAGTTTCGGATGAAAACCGCTAGTTTTCTTTAATTATATTATCAAAACAACTCTGCTGTTTTTTTCTTAACTATTACTTCTTACTTATTATTGCTTTTATTTTTTCACTTTATCTCTCTTCTTATCATTGTATCCTCTTGGTGTTATAAAACTCCCATTTTTATAGAAGCTCTTTGTATTACCAACTATAACAATTGACATCATATCTACATTTTCATCATTAAATTCTCCAATTGTAGTCATTGTAACCTCTTGTCCATCTCTAAGTGCATGTTTTACAACTGCTATTGGAGTTGTATCTTCCCTAAATTCTCTTATTATGTCGATACATTCTCTTAAATAATGAGGTCTTCCCTTACTCTTTGGATTGTATAGAGAAATTATAAAATCACTTTCTGCAGCCGCCTTTACTCTCTTCTTTATATCCTCATAAGGAGTCATTAAATCACTTAAGCTTATATTGCAGTTATCATGCATCAGAGGAGCACCTACAACTGATCCTGCCGAACTTGATGCTGTTATTCCTGGAATTATTTCAACTTCTTCATCATCTTTCATTTCTAAAATAAGTCCAGCCATTCCATATATGCCAGAATCTCCAGTACTTATCAATGCAACATTTTTATCTTTTGAAAGATTTAATGCTTCCCTGCATCTTGCCTCTTCTCCCATCATTCCTGTTGAATATATTTCCTTTCCATCGATTAATTCTTTTATCATATCGATATATTTATTATAGCCTACAATGATATCACTATCCTCAATTGCTCTGTAAGCCTTTAATGTCATATTTTCAATACTTCCTGGTCCAATTCCTATTACTCTCAGTTTTCCCACCAATAATCCACCTTTCTCTTGATTTATTTATCTTTTGTTATTTTAATATTCCTATTGCAAGTGTCATTCCTTCATGTTTAATCTTGCTTACTATTACTTGTGCACCAGCTAAATCTACACATGGTTCACATACTGAATATATTCCTAAGGTCTTAAACACAAATTCGCTTTTCTCGTATTTATCTTCAACCTGTTTTATCTGCTCCCTAGTGAAAGTCTCAAAAGGGCACTTAAGATTTTCTGCCAGTTCAATAATTCCATTTTCATCTTTCTTTACATCAACTGAGACTATTTTGTTTACTGCTCTCAGGTCATAATTATATTTTTCTAATGTTTCCTCTATGAATGTTTTTATTTTCTCATATGGAGTATCTCTCCTGCATCCTACTCCAAGAACTACATCATTTTTTATCAGCTTCAATATTTTAGAAAAGTCTAGATTATCCTCTTTATAGTATTTCTTATTTGTTATCCATATAGAGTTTTCTTCTAGTTCATTGAGTTTCTTATATCCTTTTGTTATTTCAGCAATATGGTATTCATCCTTAATTCCAACTTCTTTTCCATCTACAAGAAGTGCTGCAATATGCTTTGCCTTTTTCAAATCATCTATTATAAGGTTATAATCTTTAGCAATTATATCAGGTGCCTTAATATTCATCGTATCTGTTGCTGTAGTTATTATAGGCTGGCATCCTAATATACGGCTAACATTAAGGGTAAGATCATTTCCACCTCCAAGATGGCCGCTTAAAAGACTTATGGCATATTTTGACGACAAATCAATTACAACTACTCCCGGGTCCCTATCCTTAGATTGGATAAATGAAGCTACTGCTCTTACAGCAATTCCTGTTGATGATATAAAGATTATCTTATCAGAATTCTTAAAAGCCTTTTCTGTAACATCCTTTAGTTTAAAGTTTTCCCTATACCTGAATATATTGCACTTATTATTATCATTTAACTGTATATTTTGATTATCATTACATGTTTTTTCATATAAATCTTCATTTTTTTCCTTTATATAAAGATCTGCATTTAAACTTTTTTGAAGCTTAAATGCAATATCTCTCCCCTTTGGAGATGGACAGATTATACTTATCATTACTTTTTATCCTCAGCATCCCTGAACATATGTGAAAAACTCTTATCATATAAAAGACTTTTTTCAAAATCACTGTCAATAAAATCTCCAACTAATATCTGAGCACATTTAGTTATATTATTTGCCTTCACTTTTTCAGCAATATCATCTAAATGTCCCATTATTATTCTTTGGTCATCCCATGTTGCTCTTTCAACTACTGCTATGGCAACATTTTTCTTGTATCCTCTTCTAAGCTTTTCTACAACTTTATCAATCATTGAAATTGATAAGAAAATAGCCATAGATGCTCCTACAGATGCTAATATTTCTAAGTCTTCTGTTTCTGGAACTGGAGTCCTTCCTTCTACTCTCGTCAATATAACAGTCTGGCTAACTCCTGGAAGTGTAAATTCTCTATTTATTGCTGCTGCTGCTCCTGTAAATGAACTTACACCTGGAACTACTTCATATTGTATACCTACTCGCTCAAGTTCAACCATCTGCTCTCTTATAGCTCCATAAATACTTGGATCACCAGTATGTAATCTTACAACAGTTTTTCCCATCTGTTCTTCCATTGTCATGACTTCCATAACATCTTCAAGAGTCATTCCTGCTGAATTATATATTTTTGCATCAGGTCTGCAATATTCAAGATGCTCTTTTGAAACTAAAGAACCAGCATATATTACGACTTCTGCTCTTTCTAATATTTCTCTTCCTCTTACAGTTATTAAATCTACTGCTCCTGGACCTGCTCCTATAAAGTAAACCATTAAAAACACCCTTTCTTTTCAGTTGAAAGTTGATAATTGATAGTTAAAAGTTACTGTCGATATTTCTACGAAATATCTTCATTTTTAGAAATCTCCTTTAGAGATTTCATCCTTAACTCTCAACTTTCCACTTTCAACTCTAAACTGTTATGCTCTGCTTGCTATTATTAACGACATATAGTCTCTTACTTTAAGTATTTCTTCCCTGTCTGTTAATACAAGCTGTCCTTCTCTTCCTACTCTGCTTGCATAAACATATTCAAAACCTTTTTCTTCAAGTACATCTAGAACTTCTTCTTCCTTCTTGTATACCTTCATTACAACTATAAACTTTTCATCAGTTATTTCCTTAACCTTGCTTGCTGGCATGACTACAAGATTTTCATTTCCTACAACAAGAGTTCTGTCTACAAGGCTTGCTGCTGCACAAAATGATGTTATTCCCGGAATTGTCTTTACTTCAAACCCATCATCCCTTAAGTGCTTTAACATATGGCTGTATGTGCTGTACACATAAGGATCTCCTATAGTCAGGAATGCAACATTCTTGCCTTCCTTTAATCTTGATTCAATAAATTCATATGCTTCTAAAGCCTTTATAACCCTATCCTTCTTTCCCATTGGAAAATGTTTTATCACAATTTCAGTACCTGGCTTTATATACTCTCTTGCTGTTTCAAGTGCAATGCTATCTCCGCCTTCTTCTGCACTAGGAGCTACTATAACATCACATGTTTCTATTATTTTTACTGCTTTAACTGTCAGTAGTTCCTTATCACCAGGGCCTACTCCTATTCCGTATAATGTTGCCATAATTTATTTTCTCTCCTCTATTTCTAAGTTATACAATTTAATTAACGTTTTGAGCATTGAATTATATAAATGGGATTTAATGCTATCATCATTAACGTATTTCCCCTGTTTTTACTTACATTAATAAGTGAAACATCAATCTTATAGTCTAATTCCTTAAGAATTTCAATGGACTTGTATGCATTATCAAGTGTTATAAAGTTCATAACAAGTGTTCCATTCTCTTTTAATAATTTATCACACTTATTGATTATTTCCTTAAGCTGTCCTGAACTGCCGCCTATGAATATTGAGTCAAATCTTATATCTTCTGCTTCCAGTTTACATAATGCACTATCTGCATCACTTTTTATAAGTTTAATATTGCTACAGTTAAACTTTTCAATATTTCTAGAAGTCACATCGTATGCTTCATCTTCTTTTTCTATTGAATATACTCTTCCTCCTGAGCATATCACTGCACTTTGAACTGTAATGCTTCCTGTTCCGCTTCCCACATCAAGAACAGTTGAATCATGTTCTAAATTCATCTTATTTATTGAAAGCATACGTATTTCTTCTTTTGTCATCGGACATTTTCCACGTATGAATTCTTCATCCTTAATAAATATCAATTTTATCCTCCTGAAAATAATTAATTTTCTATTTCTTATGTACTATAAAAATATTTAATTCACTAAAATCCCTGTCTATAAATTCATAAGGCTCTCCCATGCTTATGATTTCATCATCATAAGATAGGTTTTCTCCTATTATCACACTACATGATATATTTTCTTCATCAAGAATTCTACATAATGTACATGGATTATTTTCTTTATCTGTAAGCCAAATACTTATTTCATGTTCCTGCACTTTATTTATAAATTCATCTTTTCTACCATGAAGGCTGCCAAGATAGGCATTGTTCCATGGCAGTTTTGCTTTTGATGTAAGATATTGAAATGAACTTATTCCCGGTATGACTTCAAGGTCTTTCTCACATTTATTTTTTACATAATTAGTTATCCCATAAAAAGTCGGGTCCCCAGAAGCTATTATTGCCACATTATTCAGAGGCCTTATGTTCTCTCTATTATCTATATTATCATTACAAGAGCGTGAACCTTCTATTTTATCCTTTAATATATATTCATCTAAATCAGATAATTTTCTCATGTATTTTTTGGGTACATTTATGAAGTTTACTGAATCTACTGCTCTTTTAAATCCTACTATAATATCACACTGTTCCATTACTTTAACAGCCTTTGGCAGTATATAATCCCTATGTCCTGGACCTATTCCCACAATATATATCATCTTTTATCCCTCCTGGAATCCCATAAAAGCACTGGTTCTGATGCACCATAATACATTACAGCTTCAACAGACATTTCTCCATAGACATACTGTTTCATTTTATCGATTATTTTATGTCCCATATTTTCATAAAGTTTTTCATATCCTTCTCCAAGAAATCTTACTGCACCCTCACAAGTTTTCTGTTCAAGGATCTTCTTTATAAGTTCAAGATCATATCCTAAAAGCGCAAGTTCAAGAGCAAATACCTCAAGCCTTACTCCGTTTATTCTGCTGTGGGTATTAAAGCATCCATAAGCAATTTTGCTCATCTTTCCTATATGTCCTACAAGCACAACTGACTTTACTTTACATGAAACACAGCATTCTAAAGCAAATCCTACATAGTTAGAACATATTACTATTTCATCCTCATTATAACCAAGTTCTTTGCAATATTTTTCTCCTAAATTTCCAAAAGTTAAAACAAGCTTATCCTTATTCAATGATCTCTGATTTATTTCAAGCTTTATTGAAGCCTTCAATGCATCTTCTGACATTGGGTAAACTATTCCTGTTGTTCCAAGTACAGAAATACCACCTTCAATTCCAAGTCTTGGGTTAAATGTCTTTTTTGCAGTTTCTTCCCCCTGTGGTATTGAAATTATAACTTCAACTCTCTCTCCATCAGGAAGTACGCTTAAAACCGCTTCTCTTATCATCTTTCTTGGAACAGGATTTATTGCAGGCTCTCCCTTTGGCACAAAAAGTCCATTTTTTGTTACAGTTCCAACACCCTTTCCCCCTCTTAAATAAATCATTTCTCCATTTTCAATATCATCATAATCTGAAAGTGTGTGGACTATATCTTCATTTTGTCCTATTCTACGCACCTTTGCCTTTATCTCTATTCCATTTGTAATATCAGGGTCATCTCCACTGAACTTTAATATGCTGCACTCAGCATATTCATTACCTTTAATGACAGATTCTATAGGCATATCTATCTTTATGTTTTTAGGTGATGTTATCTGTATTTCTTTCAGGTCTTCAGCCTTTCCAAATAAAACCATGGCAGCTGCTTTTGCTGCACCTGCACTGCATGATCCTGTGGTATATCCACACCTGAGTTTTTTTCCATCACTATCTACATACATTTCAAACATATTTTGCTATCACATCCATTCACTTAACTAATGAGTGACTGATACTCAAAGAATAAAAAATACCGTAAATTCTTTATGAATAATACGGTATAATCAAATTCAAATCATTTTCCTCTCACTACTAAGCATATTTATAAAATGCTAAATCTGTACTACTTTTAAGTTTATCAATAAATAACACCGTATTATATTTTATTTTTTATCTTTTTACAACCATATACATTAAAGCATTTACTATGGCTGCTGCAACAGTACTTCCACCTTTTCTTCCTTTAACTCTTATATAAGGTATGTTTAGTTCATCCATATTTTCCTTGCTTTCAGCAGCTCCTACAAATCCTACTGGTACTGCTATTATAAGCTTAGGATTTGCTTTTCCTTCTTTTATTAACTCCTTTAACCTAAACAATGCAGTTGGCGCATTTCCAAAAACAAAAATATCTACATTATCTGCACACGCTTTTTCAACTGCTGCCATGCTTCTTGTTATATTCTTTTCCTTTGCTTCTGCATGAACTTCTGGTTCATTTACATAGCATATAACTTTGCTGTTTGTTTTAGCAAGAGCCATCTTGTTTATTCCATTAAGAGCCATGTTTGTATCTGTATATATTGTAGCTCCTTCTGTAAAGAGCTTTTTTCCTGTTTCTATTGCATCTCTGCTTATTTCAACTAAATCCTTATACTCAAAGTCTGCTGTAGTATGAATTGCTCTCTTTACTATCAGCAGTTCCTCATCTGTAAAAGAATGTGCTCCCATTTCCTCACCTATTATTTCAAAGCTCTTTTCTTCTATTCCCATAGGACTTTTTAAATAATTCATATTGTCACATCTTCCCTCTAATTTACATAATTGTTATATCATATTATATCCTGTAACATACTTAAAGAAATCAATATTTCCAAGGAAATTAATATGGGCATATCCCGCCAATGTATTCTTTTTAACATATCCGCAGTTCCACTTTATAATCTCTCCATCGTACTGCTCTTTTTTAACACTATAAATACTTTTTTCATTAAGTTCTACATCTGATTTATGAAATTCATGAGCATTTATTTTTATTTTTTGTTTTGAATATTCTTCATCCAAAGTTATGCTGCAGTATCCAAAACGCTGAAGTCTTTTAGTCATAAAGCTTTTTCCACTGAAAAATCCAGTCATCCTGCTTCCTTCTATTTCATCTGTAAGGTACATAAGTCCTCCACATTCAGCATAGCATCTTAGCCCATCGTCTAACGCTTTATTTATACTGTTCCTCATAGTTTCATTGCTTTCAAGTTCTTCTTTAAAGACTTCAGGATATCCTCCACCTATGTATAAGAAATCCAGATTTTCAGGAAGTACCTTATCTTTAATAGGGCTGAAATAGATAATATCGCCAATTTCTTTGAGGAGTTCAATATTATCATTATAATAAAAGCTGAATGCCTTATCTTTAGCTACTCCTATTCTTAGTTTTTTATTTTCTAAATTCCGTTCAATTAACTGAGAATACTTATTATTATCATCATTATCTTTAAGTTCTTTCATTGAATTTAGAATTTCATCTACATTAACATATTCCTCAATCATTTTACCACAAATATCCAACTTCTTTTGAAGATTTAAAACTTCCATACTCTGTATGAGTCCAAGATGCCTGCTGCTTAAGCTTATTTCTTCATTTTTAGGAATATATCCAAAAACTTTTATGTTGCAGTTTTTTTCAATTGAATATTTTAATAATTTATAATATTTCTCACTTATTGAGTTAAGAACAATACCTGCAATATTAGCATTTCTATATTCTTTAAGTCCTTTTATCACAGCACATATTGTTGAACTCTGGCCTTTAGGTGATAAAACGAGAATAATAGGCATATTATCTAAAATCCTTGAAATATCATATGTTGAAGCTTTTTCGCCGGCTCCAATTCCATCATATAATCCCATTACTCCTTCAATGATTCCTACATCACCAATACCTCTATTATAGCTATATTTCACACCATCTTCGCCCATTAGATGAACATCGAGATTTCTTGATGATGTACCTGTAGCTTCTTCATGAAAGGCTGGATCAATATAATCCGGTCCTACCTTATATCCCTGAACATTAAGTCCTCTATTTTTTAGTGCTTTCATAAGCCCAAGTGTAAAGGTAGTCTTGCCTCCTCCGCTGGAATCAGATGCTATAATTATTGACTTCACTTAAACACCCACCTTTCTCAGTTTAAAATTGGAAATTATAAATTTAAAAATATATAACCATATTAATTTTAAATTTATAACATTGCTCTAAATAAACTCTCAACTAAGTTAATAATATAATGATTATTTCTTTCTTAATTTTTTTGTTTTTCCTAAATTATCGTATTTTCCTTCAATAGTGTCATGTATCCTATTTATATATAAATCATCAAATTTATCTACTTCACCTAAACCATGAAGATGAAGACTTACTTCTATTCCTTCTCTTTGTAATATACTTTTTAATGAATCATCTTCGTCAGAAGCCATATCTCTCTTTGCATGATCTCCTGCTACTAGTAAAAGAGGAACTAATTTAGTTTTCTTTACCCCTCTTTTTTTCATTCTTCTTAAAGCACTTTCTATACTAGGGTATCCCTCTACTGTTGCAACAAATACATTTTCATACCCTTCATCTTCTAATACTGTCTGAAGCATTCCATAAACTGCATTGGATGCATGAGCTGTTCCATGTCCGAATAATACAACGCTTTCTTCATTTTCAAGTACTTCTTTTATACTCTCTATAAATAAAGTATAATCCTGTGGAACTTCTTCTATTCCCTGGTAGAAAAATATCGGACGGCCAACCTTTATAGTCTTAAAGTCATCATGATGTCTTTCAGCTATCCCTTTTATATAATCAAATTCTTCCCCTGGAATTATGTGAAGAGGCTGTATTATAACTTCTTCATATCCATAAGCCTTAAGCTTCTCTAATGATTCTTCAGGCTTTAATATATTTAATCCATCTCTTTCTCTAAGCTTTTTAATTATCATATGAGCTGTAAATGCTCTGAATACATCATATTCCTTAAATTCTTCTCTTACCTTTTCCTCAATCTTTTCAATTGAATTCTTCAATGCATCTAAATGACTTGTTCCAAAACTTACAACTAATATCGCCTTTTTCATTATTTCTCCTCAACTTTCATCTATAAAAAAATCCTTTTACCATCTGATAAAAGGAAGATATAACAAACTAGAGAATAAACAATATTTATAATATTGAGTTAAATACTTATTTTATAATTCTTATTCAATCTACTCTGCCATCTGCCTTCCCTCCGAAGGTAATAGTCATAAATAATTACAGGCAGGTCTCCTGACTCTGGTATCATCCTTAACACTCATCCTTCCCAAGATATAAAATCCCAGTGGATATCTTGAGGTAGTCCTCCATTACAGTAGCGGGGGCTGTAGCAGATTTTAACTGCTTTCCCTTTTAATTTAATCAGAACTATTCCAATTAAAACCCATAATTATATTTTTTATTGTTACTAAATTATAGACTACTATCTTATTTTATTCAACAAAAAAAGATTTATATAAAAAATATCTATACAAATCTTTTTTCATTTTTAAAATTTAATATCTTTTCATATTTAATTATACAGTACAACAACATCATCTTCCAAGATAACTGTATTTCCACGTGGAATTATATTTTCTTGACCTCTTTTTATAAGAGTTATTAATATATCATCTGGAAGATTAATATCCTCTATTGCTTTATTACACCATTTATTAAATTTATCTATTTTTATTTCCCTAAGATTAATATCATCCTGAAAATTATATTCTGGTATGCTGAGTATTATACTATCATTTGCTTTAATTACAGTATTTCCTCTAGGAACTATATTTTCTCCATTCCTTTTGATTATAAGGGCAAGAGAATCACTTGGAATTGCTGCATCAGCAACTGTTTTATTCTCCCAGCTATGTCCTTCTGGTATAAATACTCTCATTAAAGTTATTGGCGATTTTTCCTGATAATCATTAAATGTCTTTCTAACATCATTTTCTTCATCTATCATATCTAATTTTTTCGCAATCTTTGGAAGCAGAGAACCTTGAAATGCAACTGATAATAATGAAATCATAAAGACAATATGATATAAATCACATTGAATATGTGCACCGCTTGCAATTGCCATTATTGAAAATACTATTGAAGCTGCTCCCCTTAACCCCGACCATGATATAAGCATACATTGTTTTATGGATGACTTAAAAGGTAATAAGATTGAAAATATAGCTAAAGGCCTTCCTATGAATGTTAAGAATAGTGCTATAAATATGGCTGGTACAATGCTATATATCATCATATGTGGAAAAGATAAAAGACCAAGTAAAAAGAATATTAATATCTGAGCCAGACCTGTCACACCATCAAAGAAATGAACTAATATTATCTTATTGTTAATTTTACTATTTCCCAAAATAATCCCTGTAATATACACACTTAAGTATCCATTTCCACCAAAATAACTACTTAAAGAATAAGAAATTAAAATTAAAGCTGTTATAAAGATTGTTTCCAATCCATCACTTACGATTTTTAATTTTCTTAATGACAAAATTCCAATTAAAGTTACAAATAAACCAATGGCAATACCAAAAAAGATTTGAGAAAAAAGCATATAAAAACTGCCTGATATACCGCTTGTCCCACTCATGAATCCCAGGGTGATCATTGTCAGCATAAATGCCATTGGATCATTGCTTCCACTTTCAAGTTCCAGCATAGGAGCTGTGCCATCCTTCAAACTCAAATTTTTAGACCTTAATATTGAAAATACAGATGCAGCATCTGTTGAACTTATTACAGAACCAATAAGAAAACTGTCCAACATTGGAAAGTTTAAAATATAGTAACAGAAAACTCCTGTTATAAAAGCTGTAACTATGACACCTACACTGGAAAGTAAAACTGACTTTACAGCAACAGTCTTTGCAGTATCCCACTTAGTACCAAAGCCCCCATAAAACATTATAAATATTAATGCAATAGTGCATATTTCGTTTGTTACATAATAATTATCAAATGATATCTTAAACAACCCATCACTGCCAAAAAGCATCCCCAATGCCATAAAAAACAATAATGCAGGAATTCCAATTTTATTTGAAAACCGGTTTGCTATTACACATGATAAAAGAACACAAGCACACAAAAAAATCATATATATTTCCCCTTTTCTTATCAACTTATTACTTTTTACTATTTTATATGGAATATTAACCACTAAAATATTTGTTCACATTTTAAATGGTGTAATATTACTTATATAATTTAACTTTTCATAGGTTAAATCTATCTGTAAAATTTAAAACTATGTTATCATATACTTTATATTTATGCTAAACCCAAAAAGAGTACTACTTTTTATTGTAATACTCTTCTTTGAGAATATATTTAATTTACATTTCTTTTATAATTTCAGAAACCCATTCACAAAGATTTGCTGATGCTCTGTTAGCAACCTCTACGACATTTGCATGAGAATGCTTGCACTTTTGTATTCCTGTTGCCATATTTGTAATACATGCTATTCCAAGGACATCCATACCTAGATAGTTTCCTACTATAGTTTCAGGAACTGTAGACATACCTATTGCATCTGCTCCCATTCTTCCATAAGCTCTTATTTCAGCTGCTGTTTCATAATATGGTCCTGTAAAGTGGGCATATACACCTTCCTTATACTTTAAGCCCTCTTTATCTCCTACAGTTTTAGCTAAATCAATTAAGTAATTTTTATATGGTTCTGACATATCTGGAAATCTTGGTCCGAACCTTTCATCATTAGAACCTATTAATGGATTATTCGCAGTAAGATTTATGAAGTCATTGATTATCATTAAATCTCCCGGTTCAAAATCAGTATTGATTCCACCACATGCATTTGTTATTATTACTTTCTCTATTCCAAGCATCTTCATAACAAATATAGGATAAGTAACTTCTTTCATTGTATATCCTTCATAATAATGGAATCTTCCCTGCATTGCAAGAACTGTCTTGTCACCTATAGTTCCAAGAAGAAGACTTCCCTTATGTCCTTCTACACTTACTACAGGAAAATTAGGTATTTCACTATATGGTATTTCTTCTTTATTTTCAAACTTATCTACAAGAGCTCCAAGACCACTTCCAAGAACTATTCCAATTTCAGGTTTCCTTGTGAATCTGCCTTTTAAATATTCAACTGATTCCTGAACTTTTTCGTATAAATTTTCCATGATATCATCCTTTCGTCATATGCAAAAACTATTAATAGCCCTAATGATATTATAACAAATTTATCATAATCTTTCCTTAAAATTTCTTAATTTAAGTATTTATTGATTTAATTATTTATTCTTATCTTATTAACAAACATCCTTCATTAAATTCATTGAGATCTCCATTAAAATTCCCAATATACTCTCCAATATGTTTATCTGTAGAGTACTGATGTCCTACAATTTCTTTGAAACTATTATTTCCAACACCATTCCATGGCTTTCCATTATAATTTGCCTCCCATAATGGCATTTCATAAATTTCTGAATCTAAATTACCTAAATAATTATTTATAAAGCTTGTATAAGAATAAAGGCCAAGCCTTAAAGATGATAATTTATTAAATTCATATTTAAATCTTTTTATATAATCTTCAAGTCCATCAAAACTAACTTCAACATCAAGCATAGGAATAAGATCCCAATCATATTTTGATATCATTTTATAAAAATTCTCTGCCTGTTCTTCCGGACTGCTTGTATTCACTAGATAATGATATACTCCTACTTTCATTCCAAGATCTTTACACTGATTATAATATGTATCCATATATGAATCTCTAAATGTTGCTCCTTCTGTTGCTTTCATATAGACATATCTGCCGCCTGCCTGAGATACAGAAGCTAAATCTACCTGTCCGTCATTATTAGAAATATTAATTCCTTTAACCTTATTGTTTACATCAATTGCTTGGACAGTTTTCTCTGTAATCATTGAATTTATCAAGACTATGCCAATAATGATTAAACCAGCTATGAAAGCACTTATACAGTAAAAATACTTGAGTGCACCATCAGGAATTGTTATATTAAACTTACCTGCTATCTTTTTATTTTTAGTCAGTATAAGCGGTAATGAGCACAATGCTGCAAAAAATATCATTGTTATAATTATGAGCCAATACATTTCCTCTCCCCCTCTAACTCACATATTATTTTATCACAGATACTTGTCAACTTTAAGTCAACGTATATAAAAGCATTATTTATATAAAAAATCAGCTTAGTACTTAAAACTAAGCTGATTTCAATTCTACATTATATAGTTTTATGTTTTCTAACTATACTTAAATAATTAAGCTTTATTAATTATTGTAATTTATCTAAAATAGAAGTTCCAATTGTGTTTTCAGGCATCTTAACTTCAAAGTTATCTGCAATTGTTGCTCCAATTGTAGCAAATGTGTCACAAGTATCTAATACTCCATGACCTTTCATAGATGGAGAATATGCTAAAAATGGTACATACTCACGAGTATGGTCACTTCCTATATATGTAGGATCATTTCCGTGGTCAGCAGTTATTATTAATAAGTCATCTTCTTTAAGATTATCTAAAACTTTTCCTAAATTAACATCGAATTTTTCTAATTCTTCTGCATATCCCTTTGGATTTCTTCTATGTCCCCATAGTGCATCAAAATCAACTAAGTTTACAAAGCATAATCCCTTAAAGTCTTTTTCCATAACTTCTAATGTCTGTTCCATACCATGAACCGAACTCTTTGATTTAAGAGATTCAGTGATTCCTTCACCATCAAATATATCACTGATCTTTCCTATTGAAATGACATCATATTTATTATCCTTTAATACATTAAGTACAGTTGTTCCATATGGCTTTAATGCATAGTCATGTCTGTTGCTAGTACGTGTAAATCCATGTTCTTTATCTCCAAGGTATGGTCTTGCAATAACTCTTCCAACTTTCCATTCATCTTTAAGAGTAAGTTCTCTTGCTATTTCACAGCATCTGTAAAGTTCATCTAAACCAAAAGTTTCTTCATGACCACAGATTTGAAGTACTGAATCTGCTGATGTATAAACTATCATGTCACCAGTTTTCATTTGATGATCTGCAAGTTCATCTAATATTTCAGTTCCGCTTGCACTCTTATTTCCTACAATCTTATGTCCAGTTTTTGCTTCTAATTCATCTAATAATTCCTTAGGGAATCCTGTATCAGTAAAAGTCTGGAATGGCTTCGTTATATGTAATCCCATCATCTCCCAATGACCAGTCATCGTATCTTTACCAACACTTGCTTCTTTCATTTTCATTGCATATCCTAGAGGTTTTTCAACTTTTTCTACATGCTTTATAGGATGTAAGTTAGATATACCTAACTTTTGAAGATTAGGTATGTTTAAGCTTTCAACAGAATCTGCAATATGTCCTAAAGTATCAACATTTACATCTCCATATTCCTTTGCATCATCCATTTCTCCTACACCTAATGAATCTATTACTATTGTAAAAATTCTATTATATTTTTTCATGATTATTCTCCTCCTTTTCATGACAAATCATTAATTTATCATTTATATTAATTTTATATGAAATACTTTAGAATATAAAGTACTATTTCATACATCTGCTTTTATTGTATTATTTTTATGTCTATAAATAATACAAATTAGAACTTAATATACAATATGTACATTAAGTTCTAATTTTACCAATACTATATTAATGTTACTAATCCAACTATCATTGCACTTAAAAGACTTACACAGAATCCTGCAAGCATTGATTTAAATGCTAATTTAGAAAGAATATTTCTCTTTTCAGGACATAATGCAGATATTCCTGAGATACATATTCCTATACTTGATATATTTGCAAATCCTGCTAGAGAAACAGATAAAATTAAACCAGTTCTATAACTTAAATCTGTAATAATCTGACCTAATGATTGGAAGGCAACAAATTCATTTAATACTAATTTGCTTCCTAAAAGCTGTCCAGCTGTAAATACTTCTTTAGTATCTAATCCCATTAAATACCCAAATGGTGCAAATACATATGAAAATATTTTTTCAAGATTTAATCCAAAGAATCCAAGAACTAGGTTAACTATTGCAACTAATCCTAAAATAGCTATAAGTGATGCTCCTATTGCTAATGCTGTCTGTAATCCATTCATAGCGCCTTCTGCAATAGCTGATAATATATTTTCATTATCACCCTTATTGTCTATCTTTAAATCATCAACATCAAAAGCTTCTTCGCTTTCAGGCATTAATACTTTAGCTAAAGCAATACTCCCCATTGGCACTAGTGCACTTGCAATAAGTAAATATTCCATTGGGATGCCAAGTGCTGTGTATCCACCTATAATTGTTGCTGACATACTTCCCATACCAGAAACTAAAACAACTACGATTTCGCTCTTTGTCATTTTTCCTAGGTATTTGCTTACTAGTATAGGACTTTCTGTCTGTCCTAAAAACATGTTTGCAACAGCTACAAAACTTTCTACATGACTTGTTCCTAAAACCTTTCCAACAGCTTTTCCTATAATTCTAACTACAAATCCTATTATACCTAAGTAGTATAATGCACTTACTAATGCCGAAACAAAAATTATGTTTCCAAGTGTCTGAATACCAAATATATTTCCTGTTACCGAACTTGAATCTGCAAGACTTCCAAATACAAAAGCTATACCATCCTGACCACAGTTTAAAATACTTGTAATAACATCAGATACTTTTTGTACCACATATCTTCCTAAAGGGAACTTTAATAATAATACTGCAATTACTAGCTGAATCCCTAATGCTTTTATAACTGTCTTATATGGTATGTTTTTTCTATCTGATGATAAGAAGTACATAAAACCAAATACAACAGCAATTCCAAGCAAACTCATAATTAATTTCATCTTTTTCTCTCCTAAACAATGATTTTCTTTTGTCGATACTATCCTTCAAAATTACGTACAATTATAACATTTGTATATTAAATTGTATAGTTGTTTTCTGTATTATGATATGTTTTTTTATTTTTAATTGCTTATCTTCAAATATCTTATAGTAAATTTAAAAAAAATTTGTTATATTTAATAATGTATTAACCAAATTCATTATAAATTATTCTATGAATTAAATAATTTGAAATATTATCTATTAAAAATTCTCTCATAGATTTATTTCAATGTATAAATCATCCAGTTTTAAAGATATGTGATATACAATATAAAATTTATAACTTAAATTTTGATTATATATATTATTGTATTAAATATATAATTAACAGCTTGTATACAATCCACGTAGTTTATACAAGTTAAAAATACTTGTTATATGAAAAGGTGATATTATTATGGATAAAGTTAGTTTAGAAAGTAATCAGAAACAGTTACGATATGTAGCTGTATATGATAAGTTATTTAAAATGATAAATGAAGGAATATTTAAAGATGGTTCCCGTCTTCCAAGTGAACCTGATCTTGCAAAGTCCCTTGGAGTAAGCAGAACAACCCTAAGGCAGGCACTTGCTCTTTTACAGGATGATGGTCTTATTAAAAACATACAGGGAAAAGGAAATTTCATACTCAAATCTACTTCAAATAAAAGTTCTGGTCTTGAAATTATAGATAATCCAGTTTATAAGTGTATTAATGAAGGAATCAACTCTGTAGAAATAGATTTTCATATAGAAATTCCAAACGACTACATGATACAGGTTCTCCAGAGAAAAACAGCCGTATGTGTCGTTGCTGACAGATGGTACAAATGTGATGATAACGTTGTAGCCTATAGTTTTACATTAATACCTATAGAGACCATATCTGAAAATAATATTGATTTAAATAATAAAGATGAACTGCTAAATTTTCTAGAAAAAGATGCTTATTTAAAGGTAATAAAACGCGAACTAGAAATAAAACATTCAGCAGCTGGAAGCTTCACTGCTAAAAAATATTCATTATATTCTAATGGACAATGCCATTTAATACAGGAAAGTTTATATACAAGCACAGAAAATAACCCTGCACTTTTCAATAAGTATTACCTTCCAGTAGATATAAGTTCAATTAAAATAAATTCATTTAAGTAAATAAATTCCATCAGAATCATTTACGATTCTGATGGAATTTTATTTTTAATATATAAATATCATTATACTATATTTATTTTAGTCTCTATTTATTTATTTATTCATACCTTCATAGTCCTTTAAGAACTTTTCAATGCCTGCAGTTGTTAATGGATGGTTTATCATTTGTACAATTACATTGTATGGTATTGTTGCTATATCTGCTCCAGCTTTTGCACACTGTAAAACATGAATTGGATTTCTCACACTTGCACTAATTATTTCTGTATCAATATGATGAATTGCAAATATTTCTGCAATATCTTCTATTAATGTTATTCCTTCTTTTCCAATATCATCTAGTCTTCCCAGGAATGGACTTACATAAGTTGCACCTGCTCTTGCTGCAAGTAAAGCTTGAAGTGCTGAGAATATTAAAGTAACATTAGTCTTTATTCCTTCTTTACTTAAAGCACTTACAGCTTTTAATCCTTCTTCACACATAGGAATTTTAACAACCATATTTTTATGGATTTTAGCTATTTCTCTTGCTTCTTTAAGCATACCTTCACAATCCATAGATATTACTTCTCCGCTTATAGGACCATCAACAATAGATGTAATTTCCTTTATTACTTCATTAAAATCACGGCCTTCTTTAGCTATAAGCGAAGGGTTTGTAGTAACTCCACATATTACACCTAAATCATTTGCTTTTCTTATTTCTTCTATATTGGCAGTATCCACAAAAATTTTCATACCATAATACTCCTAACTTTAAATGTTTGTATATGTAACATATAATTATTGATTATTTCAAGTCTTTTGTTATATTAAAGACCTACAATAGTATCAAGTGCAATTTCCATCATATTTTTAAATGTTGTCTGTCTTTCTTCTGCACTTGTCACCTCACCTGTAATAAAGTGATCGCTTACTGTCATTATTGCTAATGCCTTAACATGGTGTTTTGCTGCTACTGTATAAAGCCCTGCAGCTTCCATTTCAACACCTAAGCATCAAAATGCAGCCCACTTCTTCCAGTCTTCATTATCATCCCCATAGAATATGTCTGAACTATATATAGTTCCAACCTTTGGATTTATTCCTTTTTCTACTGCGATGTCATAAGCTTTCTTCAATAATTCAAAGTTAGCTGTTGGTGCATAAGTTCTTCCTTGGAATCTTGTTAAGTTAAGATTGAAATATTTCTTTTGCTTTTGAAATTATTTCTTCTGCTGTAAGTTTGTATTTTTTCATTAACTCATCTGGAGTTCCTGATTCACCAAATGTATCCTGTATTCCTACCATTTTTACTTTTGTAGGACACTCGCTGCATACAACAGCTGAAACCATTGCTCCAAGTCCACCGATTATTGAATGTTCTTCTGCAGTTACTATTCCTTTAGTTTCTTTTGCAGCTTTAATTATTATTTCTCTATCAATAGGTTTTATTGTAGACATATTGATAACTCTAGCCTTAATTCCTTCAGCTTCAAGCATATTTGATGCTTCGACAGCTTTTTGAACCATCATTCCAGCTGCAATTATTGTTACATCATTACCTTCTTTTACTTCAACACCTTTTCCTATTTCAAACTTGTAGTCATCATCAAAGATATCTTCAGTATTACATCTTCCAAATCTTAAGTACACTGGTCCTTTAAATTCTGCTGCTGCCTTTGTTGCTGCTTTCGCTTCTCTGTCATCAGCTGGTACTATTACAGTCATATTAGGAAGTGAACACATAAGTGCTATATCTTCAACAGACTGATGGGATCCGCCATCTTCACCTACTGTTATTCCTGCATGAGTAGCAGCTATTTTTACATTTACTTTAGGATAGCATATTGAATTTCTTATGATTTCAAAAGCTCTTCCAGTTGCAAAGACTGCAAAAGTACTTGCAAAAGGAATTAATCCTACATTAGCCATACCTGCTGCCATTCCCATTAAGTTCTGCTCTGCTATTCCAGCATTGAAAAATCTTTCTTTAAATTCACCTTTAAATCCATTTGTCTTAGTTGACTTTGAAAGGTCTGCATCTAAAACTACTACTTTTTCATTTTCGTGTCCAAGTTCAACTAATGCTGTTCCATATGATTCTCTTGTTGCTTTTCCCATTTCAAACTTCTCCTTTATATTATGCAAGAATTTCTTTTATTGCTTTATTTTTTTCTTCTTCGTTAGGGGCTGCTCCATGCCATCCTGCTTGGTCTTCCATAAAGCTTACACCTTTTCCTTTAACAGTTTTAGCTATAATTACGCTTGGCTTGTCACTACATTTATCAGCTTCTTTAAAAGCTTTATCTATAGCATCAAAATCATTACCATCTTCACAGATAATTACGTTCCAGCCAAAGCTTTCGAACTTTTTATCTAGAGGACTTATATTCATAACATCTTCATTTCTACCGTCAATTTGTAATCCATTATTATCGATTATTGCAGTTAAGTTGTTTAATTTGTAGTGTCCAGCTGCCATAGCTGCTTCCCATACTAAACCTTCTTGAACTTCTCCATCACCTAGTATTGTGTATACTTTTGATGGTCTACCAAGGTGTCTTAATCCTAATGCCATACCTACAGCATTTGATATTCCTTGACCAAGTGATCCAGTAGATACATCAACTCCGTTTATATGTTTAGAATCTGGATGACCTTGAAGGAGTCCCCCTATTTTTCTTAAGCTGTACATTTCTTCTTTTGGGAAGAATCCTTTTTCAGCTAGAACTGCATATAAAGCAGGTGCTGCATGACCTTTACTAAGAATAAATCTGTCTCTGTTTTCGTCCTTTGAATTTTCTACACTTACATTCATCTTTTCATAATATAAGTAAGTTAAGATTTCTGAACATGATAAAGATCCTCCCGGATGCCCAGATTTTGATTCATATATCATTTCAATAATATCTTTTTTAACTTGTTTACATACTGCATTTAAATTATCTTTGTTCATTTTGCACCAACCTATCTTTCTATATATGTAAAAGCCTTTCTTAAATAAAAACTTCTTTTTATTATGTACTGTTATGTTCTGCTTATTTGAGCAAATATATTACTTTTTTCAAACATATTCATGAATGTCTGAATTACATAACCAAGATCTAAAAATGCTGCTACTGGACCTATGCTTAATTTTGCTCCAAGTATCAGCTCCATAATTAAAAATACAAATTCAAAACAATATCTTACATATACTAATTTCACATAGGTAAGACATTGTTCATTCCATGCCATAAGATCGTAATTGGATCAGCTCCGAATCTAGAATTTACAGCAATAGCTATTCCTAAGCCTACTAGCATTGATCCTATAATAACCATTAATAATTTCAAATCTTTTAACATATATCTCCTATATTGAATCAATATTTAATGCATCTGATATATTTCTATATAACATATGTTAATTTACTTAATACTCTGCTTTAATATATATTTATGATCATGTTTAATTAATGTTTTATATGGAATATCTTTTTTATTTGAAAATAATAAAACATTTTTTGTTATTTAGCTGCTCTTTCTTTATCCAATTTAATCATATTTCTGATACCTTCAACAGCAACCTTGATTGATTCTTCTGAATCATGACATTGTGGATTGTCTAATCCTGCTTTTTCACGTTCCTGATTTGCTATTACTAAGAAGCATGCTCCCGTACGTACTCTTAAATAACTTCCAACTACAAATATTGCTGCACTTTCCATTTCAGATGCTAAGCATCCACATCTAAGCCATGCATTCCACTTGCTTTCTAATTCATAACTTACAGGCTTAGTTTCTGGTGAATGCTGTCCATAAAATGAATCCTTAGATTGAACAACTCCTGTATGATATGTTTTATTTAATCTCCTAGATGCATCTACAAGTGCATTTACCACATCAAAATTTGCAACTGCTGGGAATTCTATCGGTGCATATTCTTTACTTGTACCTTCCATTCTTATTGAACCAGTTGCTACTACAATGTCTCCGCCTTTAACATCAAGTTCCATTCCACCACAAGTACCAACTCTTATAAATGTATCGGCACCGCATTTAACTAATTCCTCTAAAGCTATTGCAGCTGATGGCCCTCCGATCCCTGTTGATGTAACACTAACCTTAACTCCATCTAAATAACCTGTGTAAGTAACATACTCTCTGTTATCTGCAACAAGTACTGGATTGTCGAAATGTTTTGCAATCTTTTCACATCTTTTTGGATCACCTGGAAGTATTACATACTTTCCTACTTCACCTTCTCCTACAGCTATGTGATACTGTTTTCCTGAACCCTCTGAATAATTCATTAAAATTCCTCCAAACTAAATTATAAATCAAGTATATATACAACACTCAAACTTGTATTATAACTTGTCTACTTACATCGTATTCTTATGACAACATTTACACAATTGATTTGTAAATGCTTTTTGTAATTATTATTCTATATATTAATTCTAATTATTCATAAATAATGAATTACTTATTTACACTAAGACTTTCTTTGTATATATCCATAAATCAGCCATAGAACCATTGATAAGCTTACTTCACTTATCCTTTTAAAAGGTATCTTGAGTTGCTCTTGAATATAAACCACAAAAAAGATCTCACTAGTTTGAATACCCGCAAGATCTTTAACTTGCCATTTAATATATAATCATAAGATAAATTCTATCACTTATCTTTTCCCTTTTGTTTTACAAGCTGATTTGTATATACTGTAGCACCTGTTACAAGTACACCTTGTATTACTGCATTAACATTCAACCCCATTATTCCAATAGTTCCAGCTATGCCAAAGACAAGAAGAAAAACAGGTATATATCTATCACTTATTCTTTCAGTATTCTTCATAATCATGCCTACTATATAAAGAACAGGTATTAAAATAAGTGCATTTTGAGTAATGTATTGCATGAAATCCATTTTATCGCCTCACTTTCTTCATATATATTAATTCAGTTTATTTACCGCACTACATTATATGAATTGTATGTTTATTCTGTTAACCAGTTATTATCTCTATATATTTAAATAACACTGGTAAAATGATATAATAAAGTTAAATTAATTGTAATGAAAGGAGCTTATATATGAATATTTTAGATATTCTTAATAATCAGATCCGTGAAAACCATCACGAAAAGCAGGCATTAGAGATTATACGTGATTCCTATACTGGTTCTGTAAATAACAATTATACATTGATTGTTGATCAGGATGGCGAGCTGCTTGTGAGAATTCCAAGTATTCAGGAAAAAGATGAATTCATATATAATAAAATTTCTGAATACCCTTATCCTCTAGTAATGTGCATGAATATCGAAGAAATAAATAATCCCGAGTACTATTCATACATACAGACAAAATTTTTAGAAACCTATAAGGACAAGCTTCAGGTATTCTTTAAAGATGTAACTATAGTCAGTAAATTAAAAAGTGACATAGTTAAAACAAAGGAAAAGATTGAATACTTTACATATGCAGCTATTGCAGGTGCAATCTTAAGCGGATTATCTTTATGCGTATTCAATGTTTCCAATACAACTAAACATGTTCTTACTTTTGGAATAATTTTATTTTTCTGCTGCACATTATATATTCAATTTACAAAAGAAACTACAATTAAAAAATTGATTGATGGATATATATCTACCATTAATACAGACTGGTATAACTCAGATTTAAGAAAACATTATACATTCTTATGTAACTTTATGGGATAATATTTTATTAATGTTAATCAGGTATTATTTATATTTTATTATTGAAAAGAGCACTGTCAATTGACAGTGCTCTTTCTATGTAAATAGTATAACTTCATATCTTATTACTATAACTTCATTACTATCTTATTTTTCATATATGTTTTAGCCTATTCCTCCATAGAAAATTCCTAAAACTATTATAATTATTGTTGCTGGTACAAAAACATACCTTCCAAATTTCACAAACCACTTTCCAATTCTACGTTTTGAACCTTCATTAATTCCTGATAATATCTTTTCTTCATCCACCATGTAATAAAAAACAAATGCTGTTATCACTGCACCTAATGGTGATAATACTATAGTAACAAAATCAGTGAATGTATTGAAGAAATTTTCATTTATGCTTAATGGAATTGATAATAAGAATCCAATTAAAGCTACAATTACTGTCGTTTTCTTTCTATCCCATTTAGTGATTGAAAGTAATGATTCTACTGGTCCTTCAAGCAATGAAATAGATGATGAAATAGATGCAAATATTATACTTAAGAAAAATCCTGCACTTAGAACATTACCAAAAGGCATTGTCTGGAATATGCTTGGTACTGTAACAAATAATAATGACGGACCTCCTGTAGGACTTAATCCTAACGCAAATACAGCTGGCATTATCATAAATGCAGCTAAAATTGCTGAAATTGTATCAAAAACGGCTGTGCTCACTGCACATCCAGGCATATTAAAGTCCTTTCCTGCATAACTTCCGTAAATAACCATTCCACATCCAGTTATTGAAACTGTAAAAAATGCCTGTCCCATAGCCATTGCCCATGTTTTCGGCATTAATAAATGCTCCCAATGTGGTTTTAATAAATAACTTATTCCTGCCGATGATCCTGGCAGACTGAATGACTTAATCATTAAAAGAATAAATATGATAAATAATAACGGTATTATTATTTTATTAATTTTTTCAATTCCTTTTGAAACTCCTGCACTAACGATAACCAATGTTATTACAACAGCAAGAAGATGCCATCCTAATGAATTAGAAGTAAATGCAAAGCCTCCAAAATATTCACTTGTATTTATGTTGTTTATCTGTCCTGTAATACTAATATAGAAATACTTTAAAACCCATCCTATTACGATAGTATAAAACATGAATATTCCCATCAATCCTAATGTAGGGATTACAGATAATATTCTTCCTCCAAATTTGTTCTTTTCCTCAAAGACCTTTCTTATAGCCCCTAGAGAACCCTGCTTGTACATTCTACCAAAGCTCATTTCTGCTATAAGACCCACTACTCCCAGAACAATAATAAAGAAAAAGTATGGTATTAAAAATGCTGCTCCTCCATTTTCTCCAAGCTTATAAGGAAACATCCACACATTTCCAAGCCCTATAGCTGCACCAATACACGATAATACAAAACCAATCCTACTAGAAAAACCTTCTCTCTTAGCCATTTTTCTTCCTCCTAAACTTCCTAATATTAAAAATAATCCTATTTCTGCTTACTGCTCATATCAGATTCTTACCTACAAAGCCATATAAAAGAATCAACCTTGAAATATCCAAGTTTAAACTTCTAAGACTAAATTTCTTCGCTAGTCCACACCATAATATTCCTACTAATCTGATAATTCACTTTTTAGAAATATATTATTTTAAATATTCCTTCTTTCCAAAATAATAATATTATTTTTTATATTATTAACTAATTATTAATTGGAATTATTCATATAATAATATAAATCTATCATTTATTCAACAAAAAAATTAGTTTTTTGTCTAAATACTATTCTTAAATTTATAATTCTGTTCATTTTTTTATATTTTTTCCATAAATATTATACTTTCTGACAAGCTAATATATATGAGGTATTTATTTATGAACTGCTTTTTCATAATATAATGTCATATATTCTAATTTACTTAATATATAATTCATGATACTCTAGTCATTGAGAATCAATATTAATAAATTAGATCCAAAATCTATAGCATGTCAAAATGAAGCTGTTATTAAGTGGATTTCTGAAGTTTAGCATTATCAAGATAGTAATATGGAATAATATAATACAAGTAATAAAAAAATCTATTTTATCATAACCATTATGGCTATATAAAATAGATTTTTCTTATATTTATTTCATGGCTCAAGACATAAATATATGAGTAATCGGCATTATACATATTCCTAAAAATATTGACCACAAAGACAAGGTGTTGTATCCATATTCCCTTGAAGAAGGTATAAGCTCCTCAAAGCATATATAAAGCATGATTCCCATTACAAACGCAAAAATCAATCCCAATAAAAATTCACTTATAAAAGGCCTTAATATCAAATAAGCAAGTACTGCACCTACTGGCTCTGATAACCCAGAACATATAGTATACCTCAATGCTTTAATTCTGCTTCCTGTAGAATAATATATAGGCATGGCAACTGCAATTCCCTCTGGTATATTATGCATTGCAATTGCAAGTGATATTGAAATTCCTAAAGCTGCATTTTGATAGCTGGACATAAATGTTGCAATTCCCTCAGGGAAATTATGTAGTGTTATTGCAATCATAGCAACAATACCAACCCTGAAAAGCCTGGCATTATTTGAGTTATCAGCAGCAACAAGATGATTTTCATGTGGTATGAATTTATCTATAAGCATTGCAAAAATAGCTCCTGACAACATATATATCATGGTTAGCAGAACCCCGTAAAGATTCCCATAATATTTAACTAATGTAGATTCTGCAAATGGAAAAAGGTCTGTAAAAGATACACAAATCATCACTCCCCCTGCAAATCCAAGTGCAAATGTAATAGTCCTTTTACTAGTCCTATTAGATATAAAAACAATACAGGCTCCTAAAACTGTAGAAATGCCTGCTAGAAATGACAATACAAGTGCAAACTGAGCACTCTGCTCCATAAAACCAACTCCCTGCTATATATAATTTCTATTAAGTTAATCTTCAAAACACTCTTCATTCATTAACTCAAATAATCCATTTAAGCTATATTATTATATTCCTTAGAATGATTTAAAATTACATAAAAATAATATCCATTAAAACTCAGGTCTAAAACCCAAATCTCAATGGATACACCACAAAATATTAAAAAGGAGTCGTAATTTTGTGTGAATTACATCACAAGAGGAGCGATGAGTATATTAAGATAATACACCTCTAAAAAAATTACTAACTATATAATAGTTTAACAGATTTTTTATAAAACACAATAGTATTTTTTAAATATTTTGAAAATTATGATATATTCTATAATTTATATTTTATTTTTCTAAATATTAAAATTAATGTAATTATTGACATAATAAGATAAAAAGAGTATAATTTAATTGTTGCATGGCCCATTGGTCAAGAGGTTAAGACGTCACCCTCTCACGGTGAAGTCATGGGTTCGATTCCCGTATGGGTCACCAACTAAATTGCTGAAAGCTGATTATTACTGGCTTTCGGCTTTTCTTTTGCTCAAAAAGGTGACACTAAGGTGACACTTTTTCTTTTTGAAATTTTATCCAACCATTTTATCTAATAATTAGGATGTATTTTTATTCATATCATCAAGTATATGTGTATAAGTATTCAAGGTCATTCTTATATCACTATATCCTAATCTTTGAGATACTACTTTTATATTTTCACCATTTGCATAGTATATCAGCATCACACTTTTTTGCTATTTCAGTAGCTGCCTTTTTTGTATTTCCTGAAAGAGAGTAATATACAACTATTTTTTTCAATCTATCTTCCTTCTTAAATTTATTATTGAAAAAACAACTAATATTAATAATAAAACATCATAATATACTTTAAAGCGAAATGCCCCAATAATTCCATATATTATTATTAATATGATTGGATAAATGACGCACTTTTTATTAAACGCATTAGGATATAAATTTAAAATTCCCCCAATAGTCAATAATGTAGGACAAGGAGCTATTCCTAATGGTGAAAAAAGTATACTAAGAATACTGTTTACTTTGGTGAATTCTGGATACCATATTCCTAATATTATAAAAATTAATGCTATTGCTGTATATATATTCTTTTTAGGCACATCCTCTATTTGAGCACTTTTTATAAATGCAGCTATAAAAAATACTATCATAATACCAAATGTTACTAAGTGAAATATATTACCATAATAAATTGCATTTCCAACTACTGATATACATAATACTATAATTGATCCAAATATAATTTTTTGCTTGCATTTAATTCTAGTGAAACATAGCAATATACTTATAATAACTATTAAATGATTAAAAAAATTAATTATTAAATTACCATTTGAAATGTTCTCTAAATACATCAAAATCTGCTCTACATTCATTATATTATTCCCCCATTATAATTTTTTTCAAAAATATCCATCCATTCTTTCATTGTATTTACAAGCATTCTTTGCTGCATAATTATCGCTTCTCCCAAAAAGGTACCTGCACTTTATAATCTATTTTTTCTTTTATTTCTTTATTGAATTCATAAATATTCTTTTGCATATTATTAATTAGTTCTTTTTGTAAATCAACTCCAACACAGTTCATGCTCATAACTACAGCATTATAATCTATAAAAAAGCGTAATTATTCTTCTGACATTTTTCTTATACTTTCAATCAGATAATCATTACCTTCATTCGTTATTTCATAAATTGTCTTTGGCTGCATATTTCTTTAATTAACCGTGTTTTTAAATATCTTTTTTCAGTTAGCTTCAACACCTTCTTATAAATAGATGGTATACTCATCTTTACCCAGTAACATATTTTTCTTTTTTCAATACTTTTTTGTAAATCATATGCACTTTGTGATTGTTGCTTTATCATTTCTAATACAATTAAACCCACCACTATAATATAATGCCTAATTTATTGTAAATAATAATACTATAATTTATAGTGGTCAATAATCATATATCATAGAATTTGTATATGATTCTCAACTTTATACTTAATTTTATTTGAGACACTACTTTGCATTAAATTTCTAGCATTATCAAATCACATAACATGAGAAGTTATCATCTCACGACTTTTCCAATGAGTATATCCCCAATTGTGATACAATAATCCCTTCCATAATTTTAAATTGGTAGACTATAATATATGTCAACTAATTCGTCAGATGTAATTTTACCTGCAGTTGTCTGCTCTATTTTATGAGAATTTTCATCTTCAATAAAAGCATTTAAACCTTCAACTTTATTTGCTTCATCCCCTCAATTAATACTTTAATAGATTATAGCAAGATAAATTTATTTCCTCTGAACTTACTTTTTCCATTAATTTAAATCCTAAATGTTCATATTTTATAACATTATTAGGATTATGTGTTTGTAATGCAATTATTATATTATTTTCAGAACATTTTTCAAATACTTTGGAAATTAGTTTTCTGAAAATACCTGTTCCTTGCAGTTCCTTTTTTATAACAATTACTTGTATAATAAACACTTCTTTATCATTTGTAAATTTTTTATACCATTCTGTATCTGTAATAGAAGATACTTTTTCAATATTCTTTTGCATAATAGATAAATCTTCTTCATTAATTTCATCAATTACATACTGAGAATCTTCTTGTTAAAATTCCTTCTTTATTCACCATATTAAATAAAATTAATAATATATAACCATAGACAAATGAATATATATTACTAATAATACATATTATCTTATTATACATTCTCTTTTATCTTCTCTATGTTAATCATTTTAATAGTCTTATGTAATTCAAAAAATAATCACACATTCATAATAACATATTATGGAAAATAACTCATTTAATGTATAAATTTTTAATACCTCTTTATTTTTATATCTTGGACATCCCTTATATTTCATTTATTTCTCCTTATAACAAAAGCACCTATAAAGTTCAGTGAAGTGCGTAACATTCACCCTTTATAAGTGCTTTCCATTAAGGGAATTCTTTCAATAATGATATAATATCATAGATTTTCATGAATTTTTTATTACTGTTTTATCATAAAAATATTGTTTTTATCTATTGGGAAATATCATCTTAGATAGCTTATTTATTATGTTTACTCTTAAAGTATTGCAACTAAAAATTATTTAAAAAAGCTTATCAAAATTCTTGATAAGCTTAAAAATTATTAGATTTATAATTTTATCTAAATGCAATATGCAGTTCTTTTCCAAGTCCCTTTGCAACCCTTACTAAAAAATCAAAGCTTGGATTAT
>JAEWQX010000152.1 GCA_023399035.1 Bacillota bacterium
GTATAACTTTTTACTTTCCTTCCCATCTGTAGACACTTCCTTTATTTCTTTTATTATATCACTTAAAAAAACTACATGTCCGTGTCTACACTTCTATACTAACACCAGTTAAATTATTTTAAATCACCAGTCTGTTTATCAAGAACACCTTTCAATATTGAGCCCTAAATTTTTATTTTTAAAGATTAAATCTATACCCAGCTCCCCATACAGTTTCAATATACTGAGGATTGCTTGTATCCAATTCAATTTTTTCCCTTATTCTATTTATATGTACTGTCACAGTTGAAGTATCTCCAAAAGATTCTTCTCCCCATATTCTGTCAAGCAGCGTATCTTTTGAGAATACTATATTAGGATTAGATGCTAAAAATACAAGAAGTTCAAATTCTTTATTTGCAAGTTTTATTTCTTCATCTCTAATATACACTCTTCTGGAATCACAATTAATCTTTAATCTGCCTATAGAAATTATATTTTCTGATCTTTCAGAATCTTTGTCAACAGCAGTCAGTCTCTCATATCTATTAATATGAGCATTTACTCTTGCTACAAGTTCACTTGGACTAAATGGCTTTACAATATAATCATCAGCACCAATACCAAGCCCCCTTATTATATAGATATCATCCTTTTTAGCTGTAACAAGCAATATGGGAATTTCTTTACTCTTTCTAATCTCCTGACATATTTCAAATCCATCTTTTCCTGGAAGCATAACATCAAGAAGAATTAAATCATAATCATTATTTAGTGCTTTCTCTAATCCTCTTATTCCTGTCAGTGCAATTTCCGTCTTAAACCCATTTATCTCAAGATAATCCTGCTCTAATTCTGCTATACTTTTATCATCTTCAATGATTAATACCTTTTTCACAAAATGCCCTCCTTAACCCATGTATGATAATCCAATCACATAGGTAATTTAATTACAATAGTTAATCCATTATTATTTGATGCTTCTATTTTACCTCTATGCGCTTCTACTATATTCTTAGCTATAGCTAGTCCAAGACCACTTCCCTGACTTGGATTTGTTCTTGATGGATCTGCCCTATAAAAGCTTTCAAAAAGCTTACCTAAAATTTCATCGTCAACGCCTTTCCCATTATCACTGATCTTTATAACTAGCATTCCATCTTCTTTTGAAATATAAAACTCACTTTCTTTATTTTCTCTATCATTATATTTTACAGTATTATCAAGAATATTTAATATAACTCTTCTAATTTCTCTACAGTCTATTTTTATCTTATAATCTTCTCCACACTTATTTATATAATGAATCTTAAGCCCCTTCTTCAAAAACTCTTCCCTTATATCATCATATATTTTATCAAAATATCCATTTACAGATATCAACTCAAAATCAAATGGATATTTTCCAGTGTCTAATTTTGAAAATAAAAACAGCCTGTCAACAAGTTCATCCATATCACATGCTTTTCTATGTATAGTATTAAGATACTTATTTACTTTTTCAGGGGTATTGGCAACTCCATCAATCAATCCCTCAACATATCCTTTAATTCCTGTCAAAGGTGTTCTTAAATCATGAGAAATTCCTGCCACAAGCTCTTTTCTATTTTCCTCGTACTTTAGCTTAGCTTGTACACTTTCCTTCAATCTTTTTCTCATTTCATCAAAATCATCACAAACTTGTTTAAACTCATCATCACATTCATAATTCATATCAAAATCAAGGTTTCCATTCTTAATTTGATCCGCTCCATAGCTTAGTAACTCAAGGGGTTTAATTAAATTTTTATATATTTTCGATGATAAAATGCCATTAGTTATTGTAATTACAATCAATGCAAAGACTACCACAATACCTATATATCCAACCATAAATGTTGTCATCTGCTCCCTGATATCAATCCGTAAAGGTTTATAGTTAGAATTAATAGCTATTATGTTCAGTGGCTTGTTTTCATACATAATGCTATTCTTTACTAAAGATACATCTTTTCTCTCAAGAACAATAGAATTAGATTTATATAAAATATCCTCACCTATTTCTGAAATGGCTTCATTATCATTTTCTGTAAGATTTGAAAATATTAGTTCCTTTCCATATTTTATTATTAGATTATATCCCTTATGTTCTAACCTATTTTCAAAATCATATGGCAGATTATCTAAGAAGTTTTTACTTTCCATTTTTTTTATATCTATTCGCATCATATCCTGAATCTCATAAGCTCCAGGTTGATTTTCTTCTATAAAATTCATTTTTTCTTCAAAAATCCTGAAGAATGGATCCCTTATTGCTACTGCTAGAGCAACAGTAACTATTACAGGTATTACCAGCATTAAAATATTAGAAATCGTAAGTCTCTTCTTTATAAACATTTTTTCTCCTATCAAAAAATTTATTGTATAAAAATAAATCTAGAATAATACCTTTACATATATTATTCTAGATTTATATTCATTATTTGTAAAGAATGTTTATATCACATCATCAGTCAGATATTTTGAAATATTATCATTCCTTCTTCTATTCTTATAATTCCCATTGCCTCAAGTTTATCAAGTTCGTTATTCAAATTAAATACTTTAATTTCCTTTGAATTAGGATAAATGTTATTTTCTTTAAAATATTTACTTAACTCATAGTAACTTACTTCTTTTAAGTCCATAATCATTTTTATCAATGTAGATGAATAAATTGATATGTTATCCTCCATAACTCCACTCCCTAATATAATTTTTCTTTTAACATTTTGCATATAATATATATTATTGCTATGGTTATACTTTCATTATTAGAACTTAAATTTCTAAAGTTAAGTAAATAATATTGAAAAATAATAAGGATTAAAAACTGTTTTTAATAAGTCTAAATAATATTTTTACATTATTTGTAATTTAATTGTTTTTATTTTATAGAAATAAGTGTAAACTATTAAGTAAGAGAATTTATAGGATAAAATTTGAGGTGATTAATTTGACAAAATTTAAAATACTATTAGGAGATATAACAAAATTAAAGTTTGATGCAATTGTAAATGCAGCCAATACATCTCTTCTTGGAGGAGGAGGCGTTGACGGAAGTATTCATAAAGCAAGTGGAAGCAGACTTTTAGGTGAATGCAGACAATTAAAAGGTTGCTTAACTGGGAATTCAAAAATTACTCAGTCCTATAACCTTATTGAAAACGGAATTTATTGGATAATCCATACTGTAGGGCCCATTTTTAGAAATAATGGCTCTGAAGAAAAATACTTAAGACGTTCTTATAGTTCTGCTCTAAAAGTTGCAGCTGACTATGCAGATATCTATCTTAATCAAAATATGAAGATACTCAATGATAATTTATATCGTTTTGATACTACTGGATTTATAGGAAGCAAACGAAAAGAAAATTTAATCTCTGATTTAAAAGCTTATATTGATGAGCATCCTATTAAAAGCATAGCTTTTCCTTCTATAAGTACAGGTGCTTACGGTTACCCTCTTGATGATGCTAGCAAAATTGCTTTGGAGGAAATAATGTCTTTTATAAATGAATTTCCTGAGACATTTGATGAAATTGCTATGATATGCTATGATCAGAAAACTTTTGATACTTTTAACAAGCAATATGAAAGATATTATTCTGATAATAATATAGATACAGCATTATAAATGCTATTAATATTAATTATCTATATATTCTTCTCATATAAATTAAATTCAAATGTAGAATTTGAAGTTCCGAAATTTAACTTAACAATCACTATTTTTTAGGGTGTACAATCATAATACTTCACTTTTAGTATTAATTATTTATTTTAGTTAAATTAATAAAAGAAGCGTATATGAAAATGGGGATTTCATATACGCTTCTTTAATTTATAAGGGATTTATATGGGTTTTATTAAACTTTAAATACATATCTATTGAATAGGGTTTTCAATATAATATTAATTGTTAGATTATGCGAAATATCTATCTAATAATCCTTTGAATGCTTTACCATGTCTAGCTTCGTCTCTAGCCATTTCATGAACTGTGTCATGGATTGCATCTAAGTTAGCTGCTTTAGCTCTCTTAGCTAAGTCAGTCTT
>JAEWQX010000176.1 GCA_023399035.1 Bacillota bacterium
ATGAGCTTTTAAATAATATAGATGTACTCGTAGATGGAAGATTTGAAGAAGAAAATATGGTAGAAGGATTAAAATTTAGAGGGTCAGCTAATCAGAGAATAATAGACGTAAAAGAGAGTCTTAAGCAGAAAAAAGTGATAACACTAAGCTATTAAAAATAGTTAATTATATTTTCAATTTTTACAAAGAACTTTTTAGAGATGATGCTTTAGTTTTAAAGTGCAAGATAAATTGAAGTTTATCCACTAATGTTGAAAAAAATATAAATATATGTGGATTATTATTATTTCATTGTGGATAAAACTAAACATATATTTATTATTATAAAGTTGGTGATAACATGATTTTAGAAAAAAGCTTTTATAGTATGAATGCTTTGGAATTAGCTAAAAAATTACTAGGCAAGACTCTTGTAAGAAAAGTCGATGGAAGAGTTTTAAAAGGCAAAATAGTTGAAACTGAAGCTTATATTGGTGAAATAGATAAAGCATCTCATGCCTATAATGGAAGAAGAACTGAAAGAACTGAACCTTTGTTTCATGAAGGCGGTATAGCGTATGTATACTTTATTTATGGACTTTATCACTGCTTCAATGTGATAAGTGGAGAGAAGGACAAAGGTGAAGGAGTACTAATAAGAGCAATTGAGCCATTAAATGAATTTGATTATATTTCACAGAAAAGATTCAAAAAAAACTTTGATGAGTTAACTGCTGCAAAGAAAAAAACATTGACTAACGGACCATCTAAACTTTGTATGGCATATTCAATAAATAAGGATGATAACTATAAGAAACTATATGAGGATGGAGATTTTTATATAGAAGATTCTGATGAAGACTGCTTTGAAATAGTTGAAACAACAAGGATTGGAATTGATTATGCTGAAGAAGCAGTAGATTTTCCATGGAGGTTTTATATAAAAGGTAATCCTTATATTTCTGCTAAATAATTTTAAAGTAAGCTCTAAATTATTAAATTAGGGCTTATTTTTATACACTTAATTAAGTAGTATTTCGGAAATACGATAAATTATATAAGAACAAATTAAACCAATATTAAAATAAAGAAAGGGGATTTAGTAATGATTAACGGAGTAAAAGGTGATTTAGGTATAACAAGATATGGTTTTGATTCAATTTATGAAATAAAGAATGAAGAGCTTAAAGTAAATAATAGTGCAATTAGTACATTAGGAGAAGATACTTTTGAAAGATCTGAATCATTTGAAAAATTAACATATTCTAAGTCAGAAGTTGAAAAGAAAGCAAAAAGTGTAAATGAAAGTGATGAACTTAGTAGATTAATTGAAGAAAATGAACGTAAGCAGGAAGAATTTAAAAAATTAATTCAAAGTTTAATTACTAATCAGGGAGAAAGTTATAATGTTGTATTGTTTGGTCAAAAACTTAATGTATCACCAGAAATTGCTCAACAAGCTAAAGAATCAATTTCTGATGGAGGAGAGTATTCTGTAGATTCAGTAGCTACTAATATTATAAATATGGCTAAAGCATTGTCAGGAGGAGATTCATCTAAAATATCTGAATTAAAAGAAGGATTTTTAAAAGGCTTCAAAGAAGCAGAAAAAGTTTGGGGAGATGAATTACCTGACATATGTAAAAAAACTTATGATGAAGTATTGAGTAGATTTGATGAATGGGAAAATCAAGCTTAGTAGATGAATTTGCTAAATAATAGAAGAATTAAAATAACTATAAATCTAAAATTTTCTTAAGGGAAGATTTTAGATTTATTTTTTACTTAAATTTGAATAATGAATAATCAATATTATTCATTAATTATAATTTTTCTGAATTTTTATCAATATACAAACATATTATTTTAATAGCGGTATTGTTATTTTAAGATTTTTTACAGTACGAACTAATACACTCTTTCTATAAGTACCAGCTTCGATAAATGAATATTTTAGAGGTTAATAATTGCAAAACATAAGATTTATAACGCTTCATAATTATTAAAAAACATGGAGGAAGGTTTAGATATGATAGACAATTTAGATTACTTAAATATAAAACAATATAATAAAATATACAGAAATTTAAGTATACCTCAGCTTGTGGATTTTGCGATTAAAAGAGGTGAGGGAGTCTTATCGGATAAAGGCGCTTTAGTAGTAAACACAGGAAAATATACTGGAAGATCACCTAAAGACAGGTTTATAGTAAAAGATGATATAACAAAAGATGTCTTGAATTGGAGTGATGTTAATCTACCTATAGATGAATCAGCATTCGATAAGATACAGGAAGATGTATGTGAATATCTTAAAGGTAAAGATTTATTTATATTTGATGGATATGTAGGAGCTCTAGAGAAATATCGTCTCCCAATAAGGGTTATATGTGAGTATGCTTATCAAGCTATGTTTGCTAATCAAATGTTTATAAGGCCTGACAAAGAACAGCTTGATAATCATGATCCAGAGTTTAATGTAATTGCAGTTCCAGGGCTTAAAGCTAAGGATAAGGAAAATGTGCTTAATTCTGAGGCATTTATTTTAATCAATTTTTCGAAGAAATTGATACTTATAGGAGGAACAGCATATTCAGGAGAGATTAAGAAAGCAGTATTTTCAGTAATGAACTTTCTATTGCCTAAGAAAGGCGTACTGCCTATGCACTGCTCAGCAAATAAAGGCGAGGACGGACAGACAGCCATATTTTTTGGATTATCAGGTACTGGAAAGACAACTTTATCTGCAGATCCTGCTAGAAAGTTAATTGGCGATGATGAACATGGATGGTGCGATGATGGTGTATTCAATTTTGAAGGCGGATGCTATGCTAAGACAATATCCCTTGATAAAGAAAAGGAAACAGAGATATTTAATGCTATAAAGTTTGGAGCAATTTTAGAAAACGTGGTCTTAGATGAAAATAGAACTCCAGATTACAATGATAATAAATATACTGAAAATACAAGAGGAGCATATCCTTTAGACTACATTGAAAATGTTGAATTAAGCGGATTAGGAGATAATCCTAAAAAGATTATTTTTTTAACAGCAGATGCAACTGGAGTAATGCCTCCAATAAGCAAACTTACAAAAGAAGCCGCAATGTATCATTTTATGTCTGGATATACAAGCAAAGTAGCTGGAACAGAAAGAGGTATTGTAGAGCCACAGGCAACATTTTCTGATTGTTTTGGAGGACCTTTTATGCTTCTTGATCCTATAGTTTATGCTCATTTGCTTGGAGAGAAAATAAATAAGTCCAATACAGATGTTTATCTCATAAACACTGGCTGGATTGGAGGTGCTTATGGAAAAGGAAAGAGGATAAGCTTATCATACACAAGAGAGATGGTCAATGCAGTCATCAATGATAAGTTAAAGAATGTAAAATTCAATGAACATCCAGTATTTAATTTATTAATACCTTCTGAGTGTCCTAATGTCCCTGCATCAGTTCTTAATCCTAGAGAGTTATGGGATGACAAAGAAGAATATGATAAAAAAGCATTGGAATTGGCAGAAAGCTTTAAAAATAATTTCAAACAGTTTAAAAATGTTTCAGAAGAAATTGTTAATGCAGGAATAAGGTCAGTTTAATTAATCTGTTTTAACTCAAAACAAGGGAATTTGCTATATATAATCTGATGTAAAATATAAAAATTCAAATGATAGATAAATTATTATAAAAATAAAGCTGACAGCAGAAAAACATATCCGTTGTCAGCTTTATTATATATATTTATTAATTCTAGAATTCAGATGTTCCAGGAGTTCTTGGGAATGGTATTACGTCTCTGATATTAGTCATACCAGTGATGTACATGATTAATCTTTCAAATCCTAAACCAAATCCAGCATGTTTAGTTTCTCCGTACTTTCTTAATTCTAAGTACCACCAGTAATCTTCTTTAGCAAGACCTAATTCAGCCATTCTAGCTTCTAAAACATCAAGTCTTTCTTCTCTTTGGCTTCCTCCAATTATTTCTCCTATTCCAGGAACTAAAAGATCTGTGGCAGCAACAGTCTTCTTATCATCGTTAAGTCTCATGTAGAATGCTTTTATATCCTTTGGATAATCAGTTACAAATAGAGGTTTCTTAAAGTATTCTTCAGTAAGATATCTTTCATGTTCTGTTTGTAAGTCGATTCCCCATGATACAGGATAGTCGAATTCTTTTCCACATTTTTTTAAGATTTCAACAGCTTCTGTGTAAGTCACTCTAGCGAAATCAGAAGAAACAACGTGATTTAATCTTTCTAATAATCCCTTATCAACAAATGAATTGAAGAACTGCATTTCTTCAGGACATTCATCCATTACATATTGAATTACGTACTTAAGCATTGCTTCAGCAAGCTCCATATCATCTTCTAAGTCAGCAAAAGCTATTTCAGGTTCTATCATCCAGAATTCAGCGGCATGTCTAGTAGTGTTAGAGTTTTCAGCTCTGAATGTTGGTCCGAATGTATAAATATTTCTGAAAGCTAAAGCGAAACATTCAGCATTTAATTGCCCAGAAACAGTAAGGTTAGTTTCTTTACCAAAGAAATCTTTAGTGTAATCTACGTCACCTTCCTTAGTTAATTGTGGAGCCTTTGGATCTAATGTTGTTACCCTGAACATTTCTCCAGCACCTTCACAGTCACTTCCAGTTATGATTGGAGTATGTGTATATACGAAGTTTTGTTCTTGGAAGAACTTATGTATTGCATAAGCAGCAACAGAACGAACTCTGAAAGTTGCAGAGAATGCATTACTTCTTGGTCTTAAGTGAGCAATAGTTCTTAAATATTCAAAAGTGTGTCTCTTCTTTTGTAGAGGGTAATCGGAATTTGACATACCTTCAATAACTACTTCTTTTGCCTGTATTTCAAAAGGCTGTTTTGCATTAGGAGTAGCAACTAATGTTCCGATTACAGTAAGAGAAGAACTTATAGGTAATTTTGAAATTTCCTTAAAGTTATTTAACTTATCGTCAAATACTACCTGAATGTTTTTAAAGAATGAACCATCATTGATTTCAATAAATCCAAATGCATTAGATGCTCTTAATGTTCTGATCCACCCTGAAATTGTTACGTCCTTTGATAAGAAATTATCAGTATTTCTATAAAGGCTTCTTATTAATGTTGATTTTGCCATAATATATGACCTCCAATATTCATGATTAATTTTACAAAAATGATGAAAAAATTTTTTCATATAGTTTGTAAATATAAAAAATTAAATATTATATTTTTTAGCACGAGCCAATACAATATTCATAAATGAAATATAGAGGCAATCTAATATAAGATTAAATTGCCCAATGTATACTATTACGGTTAATGCTAAATAAATTTTACAATACTTTCTTATTCAATGCAACTTACTCTGTACATCACTCTACACCAGTTTCAAAAGAACGGATTAGTTCATGAGGAAAATCCAGCATAGTCATATCCTTAATTATCTTTTTAGTTTCATAAGTTACTTCTTTAGTTTTAACCTGAACACCCTTAGAATTAGTGATATCTATAATGCAGTATGTTGGATTTGGTCTACCGATCTTAGGTTTTCCAACACTTCCGCAGTTAACAAATAATTTATTTCCAAATTCTTTTGCACAAGGCATATGAGTATGTGCACATACAAGTATGTCCTCTTTTAATGAATTCATTATTTTTGCTGTATTTTCTCCATCCTGCAGCATATATTCATTAATCTTATTAGGACTTCCATGAACGAATAAAATATTCTTACCATTAATGTTTAAAGAAATAGTAGAAGGCAGGTTATCTAAAAATACTCTGTTTTCTTCCCTTAATTCATTAACAGCCCAAGGCATAGAAAAAGAGTTTATAGGATTTTCTCTTATAAATGAATATTCGTTGTCTACAACTGAACTGTCATAGTTTCCCTTTATACATAGAATATTACGTCTTCTTATTGTAGATACAACTTCATTAGGATGTGGACCATATCCAACTAAATCTCCTAAGCATATTATTGTATCAACTCTCTCATCATCGATATCTTCTAAAACTGTCATAAGTGCGTAAATATTTGCGTGAATATCTGATATTACCGCTATTTTCATCAGTGACCCTCCCTAAATGCAACTTTGTTATGTCATTAAAAATATAATTTAGATTTAAACTTTAATTTACAACTATAGTATATTATATCATTCATAGATAAAGTAAGAATATGATTTTTGCTTGAAAAGTTATATAATAATTAAAAACTATTAATGTTAAGTGTTACGTGTTTATAATATATTTAATAAACATAAAGAGGAGGCTGTAAAAATGAAAAAACAGAGAGTATTAAATGTAATTAGAGAGATGGAAAAATCAAATTTATCGCAAATGATAGTATCATCAGAGGCAGCAATTTATTATCTTACTGGAAAGTGGATTTCTGCAGGAGAAAGAATGATAGCATTATATTTAAATACAAATGGAGAGCACAAGTTTATTGTAAATAAACTGTTTCCAATTGAAGAGGATTTAGGTGTTGAAATAGTATGGTACACAGATAGTGATGATCCTATTAAGATTCTAAGTGGAATAGTTAATAAAAATGAAGCATTAGGTGTTGATAAGTTCTGGCCTGCACAATATATTATAAGATTGATGGATTTAAATGCAGTTAAGGGATTTGTTAATTCATCAGGGATAATAGATGAGCTTAGAATGGTTAAGGATGAAGAAGAAAGAGACCTTATGAGAAAGTCATCTAAAATAAATGATAGAGTTATGCAGATTCTTCAGGAAGAACTTAAAGAAGGGTACACTGAAAAGTATTATGCAAGACTGCTGGCTGAAATATATGAAAATGAAGGTGCTCAAGGTTTTTCATTTGATCCTATATTAGCATATGGAGAAAATGCAGCAGATCCACATCATGAACCAGATGGAACTAAACTTAAAAAAGGAGACAGTTTAGTAATAGATATTGGAGGAGTATACAATCATTACTGTTCTGATATGACTAGAACTGTATTCTTTGGCAAGGAACCAAGTGAAGAACACAGAAATATTTACGAAATAGTAAAAAGAGCTAATTTAAATGCTATAGAAAAAGTCAAAGAGGGAGTTAAATTCTCTGAGATAGATGCAGCAGCAAGAGATTTAATAACAGAAGAAGGGTATGGTGAATATTTTACACATAGAACTGGTCATAGCATAGGCTTAGAGATTCATGATAAAGGTGATGTAAGTTCAATAAATCATGCAGAAGTAAAAGAAGGTATGATATTTTCAATTGAGCCGGGAATTTATTTACCAGGAAATATTGGAGTGAGAATTGAAGATTTAGTTCTTGTAACTAAAGATGGATGTGAAATTTTAAATTCAGTTTCTAAGGAAATAACTGTAGTTTAATGATAAAGTTAAAGGCTGCTTTGCATATTGATAAAGCAGCCTTTAACTTTATATTATTAGTTATTTTTCTAGATATTTTTCTCCAACAATAACTACATCACCAGCACCAACAGTCAATAGTAAATCACCATCAGTAAGCTTAGATTTTACATACTCTACAGCTTCTTCATGTGAGTGTACATTTGTACATTTCACACCTGTAGCTCTTATTGCATCTCCAAGTTCATCAGAAGATACTAGTCCAGTGTCTTTCTCACGAGCAGCATAAATGTCCATTAGGATAAGTTCATCACATTCATTAAAGCAGTGTGTGAATTCATCAAATAATGTTTTAGTTCTAGTATAAGTATGTGGCTGGAATACACAGTACACTTTGTTGTGTTCTATTTTTTTAGCTGTGTTTAAAGTAGCCTTGATTTCTGTTGGGTGATGAGCATAGTCATCTATTACAGTAACTCCATTTAATTCGCCTTTATATTCAAATCTCTTATGAGCACCCTTACATTTTGATAAACCTTCAATTATCTTGTCAGAAGGAACATTAAATATTAATGAAACACATACTGAAGCAAGTGCGTTTAATATATTATGCTTACCAGGAACATTTAGGTTTAGAGAAAATAATTTTTCGTTAGATTTGTAAACATCAAAAGACGCACATCCTACTTTGTTGAATGTAATATTTTTGGCAGTTACATCAACATTATCATTAAATCCATAGCTTATAGTGTTACATTGAGCTTTATCAATAACTTCTTTTACTCTTTCGTCATCTCCATAACCTACAAGATATCCATCGTTAGGAATTAATTTAGAGAATTTCATAAAAGTATCAGCTATTTCATCAATATCCTTATAGCAGTCTAAGTGATCTGCATCAATATTCAAAATAATTCCAACATAAGGGAAGAATTTTAAGAATGATTTTTTATATTCACATGCTTCAGTTAGGAAATATTCACTGTTACCAATTCTGAAGTTACCACCTATAGCATCTAGTTCTCCTCCAACTAATATAGTTGGATCTAAATCTGCAGCTAATGTGATATGTGAAAGCATTGATGTACATGTTGTTTTTCCATGAGTACCGGAAACTGCAACATTGTACTTATGACCTTTCATTATATGGCCTAAAAATTCAGCTCTATCCATTAAAGCGATATTTTGTTCTTTAGCAGATAATATTTCAGGATTATCAGAAGGAATAGCTGCAGTATAAACTACTAAATCTACATCTTTATTTATGTTATCCTTGTTATGGCCTATGTAAATTTCAGCACCTTCAGATCTTAATTTTTCGACTATAGGTGAGTCTTTAAAATCTGAACCAGAAACTTTGAAGCCACTATTTAATAAAACAGCAGCAAGTCCGCTCATACTTATTCCGCCAATACCTATAAAATGAATTTTTTTATCTCTATCTTTTAAGAAATCAAAAGACACGAAATCAACCCCTTTGCTATTTGTAGAACTACTAATTCTAATCATTGTTTAGAAATTTAAGATATAAAATCAACCTTATAACTAATATATATTGTATAAATTATAGAGAAAAAACATCATACTATAATAATATTTATAATTTATTATTAATATATTTTTATAATTTAAAGACAATATTTATATTCAAAATTTTAATTTTACACTTTAACTATAATTATATACATTTTTTTTTGAATCAACCATAAAATAAGAAAAATATATGAAAATAATGTATAAAATTTTTTGATTATTATTGAGTTCAGAGTGAACTACTGGTTAATATATGCCATTTATTAAAGAAATTAACTGGTAAGTAGAAAAAATTATATATATATAATATAAATTTATGGACAAAATCATTGCTATTAATTCAAAATTAGAATAAAATATGAATATTAAATGAATTTAACAAATAAAAATTCGTGTAGGTGATATGAATGGAGAAATTTACGAGAAATAAAAGAGTGGTTGCCATAACTAAGATTTTGTTGGAAAATCCTAACAAAATAATAGGGTTGAATAGATTTCTGGAATTATTAAATGCGGCAAAATCTACAATAAGTGAAGATATTGTAGTTGTAAGAGAAGTTCTAGAAAGACTTCAGATGGGGAAGATTGAAACAGTTGCAGGTGTTGCAGGTGGAATTAAGTACATCCCTGGAAATGGTGAAGAAAGTAACAGAGCTTTTGCTTTAGAGCTATGTAAACAATTAGAGGATGACGGGAGAGTTATTCCAGGAAACATTATTTATATGACAGATTTAATGTATAACCCTGAAATTATAAGCAAAGCAGGAGTTATGCTTTCATCATGTTTTAAAGCAACTGATGTAGATTACGTTATAACAGTAGAAACTAAGGGTATTCCTTTAGCATACGAAGTTGCAAGGAACTTAGGTGTACAACTTGTTATTGCAAGAAGAGACAGCCAGGTGACTGAAGGTCCTACAGTTACTATAAATTATGTTTCAGGAAGCAATGGAAGACTTCAGCAGATGTCGTTATCTAAAAAATCAATGAAGAATAACAGCAGATGTATCTTTATTGATGATTTCATGAAGGGTGGCGGAACTGCTATTGGAATTAAAGATCTATTAAAGGAATTTGATAGTGAATTAGTAGGAATCGGAGTATTAGTTGATAATAAGCAGACAGAAAAGAAGCTTGTAGATGAATATGTATCTATTGTTGAATTAAAAGAAGTAGATAAATCTGCAATTGTAGGCATACAGCCATCAAAATTATTTTCTTAATGCTTAGTAGAAAATTAGATATGATATATTGAAAAGAGGAACAGTTGTAATTAATAACTGTTTCTCTTTTATTTTTTATTTAAAACTATATAAATTAAGGATTATCATAGTAATTTGTTATCCAGTATATAAATATAATATAAAAAATAAATTTACTGATAATTTATCAAATAATTAAAAGGAATTTAGAAATTTATGGAGAAGTTATATAAATATTAACTAATTTTAAAGCAACTGGAGGGGTTAAGGATGCAAATTACAGACGTTAGAATTAGAAAGATAGCATCAGAAGGTAAAATGAAGGGAATTGTTTCTGTGACATTTGATAATGAATTTGTTGTTCATGATATTAAAGTTATAGAAGGTCAAGCAGGCTTATTTATAGCTATGCCAAGCAGAAAGACACCAGATGGAGAGTTTAAGGATATTGCTCATCCAATAAATACAGAAGCAAGAGAAAAAATTCAGACTGCTATTTTAGAAGCATATGAAAAAGCTCTATCAGAAGAAACAACACAAGAATAGTATCAGACATCTAAGAGGAAGAATTTAATCTTCCTCTTTTTCAATTACTTATTTATATGTTTGAACTGCCAATCATTAATTGTCAATTTTAGGATAATACCTTGAAATAAAAGTATCTTTCAAATATAATGAATATGAATATTAGAAGTAAAAAATAAGTTAATTAATCGTTTAATTAATATATGATGAGGTGTTATTTATGTATAAATGTGCACTAGTTTTAGCGGCTGGTCAAGGTAAGAGAATAAAATCAGATTTACCAAAGGTACTACATAAGGTTTGTGGTAAGGAAATGGTAAAGCATGTTATAGATTCAGTTAGAAATGCTGGAATAGAAGATGTTAATTTAATAATAGGAAAAGGTGCAGAACTTGTAAAAGAAAGAACAAGTGATAAAAATGTATATTACTCCCTTCAGGCAGAACAGTTAGGCACAGGTCACGCTGTAAAATGTGCCAAAGAATTTTTAGATGGAAAAAGTGGTGTTGTCGCAGTATTTGCAGGTGATACTCCATTAATAAAAACATCTACTATTGAAAAGCTATTTACAGAACATATTGAAAATAAGAATTCTGCAACTATATTAACTTCATTAGTTGAGGATCCAACTGGATATGGAAGAATAGTAAGAGATGAAAACGGTGAAGTATTAAAGATAGTTGAACATAAAGATTGCAATGAAGAAGAGCTTAAGATAAATGAAATGAATACAGCTATTTACTGTTTTGATATTGAATTATTAGTAGAAGCTTTAGATAAAATCAATAATAATAACAATCAGGGAGAATATTATTTAACTGATGTCATAGAAATATTAAAGGAAGAAAATAAAAAGGTTGGTGCTGTTGTAACTGATTTTGAAGAAACAATAGGAGTTAATTCAAGAGTTCAGCTTGCAGAAGCAGAAGAAATTCTAAGAAATAGAATAAATCTTATGCACATGGATAACGGAGTTACTTTAATAGATCCTAAGACAACATATATAGGAGTTGATGTTGAAATAGGTAAAGATACTATTATATATCCTAATAATATTTTAGAAGGAAACACAAAAATAGGTGAAAGATGTACTTTATATCAAAATTCAAGAATATCTAACAGCATTATTGGGAATGATGTAGATATTCAGTCTTCTGTAATATTAGACAGTAAAGTTGGAGAAAATACTACAGTTGGGCCTTTTGCATATATCCGTCCAGAAAGTACAATAGGTAAACATGCAAGAATAGGTGATTTCGTTGAAATCAAGAAGTCTACTATTGGAGATAGAACTAAGGTGTCTCACTTAACTTATATTGGAGATGCTGAAGTTGGAAGTGAATGTAACTTTGGATGTGGAACAGTAGTAGTTAATTATGATGGTAAGGTAAAACACAAAACAATAATAGGAGATCACAGCTTTATAGGGTGTAATACAAATCTTGTTTCACCAGTAAAAGTCGCTGATAATACTTATATTGCAGCAGGATCAACTATTACAAGTGAAGTAAAAGAAGGGGACCTTGCAATAGCAAGAGCTAAACAGAGAAATATTAGTGGATGGGTAGAAAAAAAAGGATTAAAAAAATAAATTTTTGAATCGCAAATAATCCATAAATTTTAAGGAGGTCTCTTAATATGATAACTCATGGAAGAAATATAAAAATTTTTGCTGGAAACTCTCATTTAAAGTTAGCAGAAGATATATCAGATATTCTAGGAGTTCCAGTAGGAAAGTCAAAGGTTTCAACTTTTAGTGATGGGGAAATATCAGTTGATATCAATGAAACTGTAAGAGGTATGGATGTATTTATAGTTCAATCTACATGCTCGCCAGTTAATAACAATTTAATGGAATTGTTAATAATGATAGATGCATTTAAGAGAGCATCAGCAGGAAGAATAACAGCAGTAATACCCTATTACGGATATGCAAGACAGGATAGAAAAGCTAAATCAAGAGATCCTATCACAGCTAAATTAGTTGCAGATTTATTGACAGCAGCTGGTGCAAACAGAGTATTAACTATGGATCTGCATGCAGCACAGATACAAGGATATTTCAATATTCCAGTGGATCATCTATTAGGAGGACCAATACTTGCAGAATACTTCATCTCGAAAGGTCTGGAAGATCAGGATGATGTAGTTGTTGTATCACCAGATTTAGGAAGTGTAACGAGAGCGAGAAAGTTTGCAGATAATTTACATGCTCCAATAGCCATTATTGATAAAAGAAGACCAAAGGCAAATGTTTCTGAAATAATGAATATCATCGGAGATGTTGAAGGAAAGAGATGTATATTGATTGATGATATGATTGATACAGCAGGAACTATAACAAATGCAGCTAATGCTTTAAAGGATTTGGGAGCTAAAAATGTTTATGCATGCTGTACACATGGAGTTTTATCTGGACCTGCGATGGAAAGGATAAATAAATCTGCCATAGAAGAGCTTGTAATGCTTAATACAATTCCGCTAAGTAAAGAAAAGGACTGTGTTAAGATAAGATCTATATCAGTCGCACCTTTATTTGCTGAAGCAATTAAGAGAATATATGATGATAAACCGATAAGTAAATTATTTGAATACCAAAAATAGTACATAAAGATGAGAGACACTGATAACAAAAAACTCCCTTCGTGGTTATAGCCATAGAGGGAGTTTTGAGATTATAATATAAGGAATTGAAAGGGAGTGTATTTATATGGAAGGATTTATAGGTAAAGTCCTTATTGTGGATGATGACGAAAATATTTGTGAAGTTATAAATATGTACCTAAAAAGTGCTGGATATAATACTAAAATTGCATCAAACGGAAGAGAAGCAAAGCAGTTATACATGGATTATAACCCAGACTTAGTATTGCTTGATATGATGATTCCTCAAGTTGATGGAATAGATGTACTTAAATGGATAAGAAAGCAGGGAGAAAAGCCAGTAATAATGATCACGGCTAAAGGCGATACGTTTGATAAGGTGTTGGCTTTAGAGCTTGGAGCTGATGATTATATTGTTAAGCCATTTGAGCCTAAAGAGTTATTAGCAAGGGTAAAAGCTGTTTTAAGAAGATACTCAGTTGATGATTCAAAAAACGAAGTAATCAGATTAAGTGATTTAATAATTGATTCTACATCATATAAGGTTGTATACGATGGTAAAGATGTTAAAATGCCTCCAAAGGAATTTGAGCTGCTTTACTATTTAGCAAGTAATAAAAACAAAGTATTCACAAGAGAACAGCTCCTATGTGAAGTATGGGGATATGATTATCCTGGAGATTCAAGAACTGTAGATGTACATGTTAAAAGGCTGAGAGAAAAACTTGGCGGAGGAGAACAATGGCAGATTGAGACTGTATGGGGTGTAGGATATAAATTTGAGGTTAAGTAAATGAAAAGAAAGAGTCTGCTTTATAAATTAATTATTATTAATGCTATAATTTTAGGATTCATTCTTCATTTTCTCGCATTTGCCTTATCTTTATGGTTTAAAGGGAACTTCTTTGATGAAAAAAAGACTTTGTTTCAAGATACGGGAAGTTATCTATCAAGAGCAGTGAAGTATCATAACAAGTCAGAAATAGATTTGAGAATTGAAGAATTGCAAGGCATTACTGATATGGCCAGTATATCTATCGGGGCAAATATTTCTATAGTCAGTCAAGATAATGAGAAATATATTTCATCTAATAATGAAAAGAATGATATTAATCTTATTGTTTCAGAAGATAAGATTGAATTATTGAAACAGGGAAAATATGTGGAGTATGTTGGTAATTATTATACATATTTATATCCAGTAATCGATGGTGAACATTTTGAGGGATATATAATAATGACAAGCCCTTTATCAGAGATTAACAGTAAATTGAACAAAATTTATCTTATAATATGGGTTGCTTCTATATGTACAATATTATTTTCAATAATAATATTATCTTTATTTGCAAAAACTTTTTTAATTAATCCTCTTGCGGAATTAAACATTGCAGCTAAAAAATTTGCAAATGGAGAAGTTAACAGAAGAGTAAACATACGGTCAGAAGATGAAATTGGCCAACTAGCTAAATCATTTAATGTAATGGCTGAATCACTTGAAAAAGTTGAAATGAATAGAAGAGATTTCATATCTAATGTGTCTCATGAACTTAGATCGCCAATAACATCTATAAAGGGATTTATTGCGGGAATAATTGATGGAGTAATTCCTAAAGAAAAAGAATATGAATATTTAGAAAGAGCTTATTGTGAGATTCAAAGACTGACAAGATTGATAACTGATTTACTTGATTTATCAGCAATATCTTCAGGAAAGCTGAAGCTTAATATGAAAAAAGTTGATATCAATGAGCTTATTAGAAGATGTATAATAAATAACGAAAGAAAATTAAAAGAAAAGGGAATAATATTAGAAGTATCTATGCAGGACGACAAGTGTTTTGTAAATATAGATGAAGATAAGATAGTTCAGGTAGTTACTAATCTATTAGATAATTCTATTAAATATTGTGAAGATAAAGGATTTATAAAGTTTAAGGTATATTCTAAAAACAATAAAGTTTTGGTTGAAATATATAATAATGGACCTAAGCTTACGGAAGAAGAAAAAATGCACATATGGGATAGATTTTATAAATCTGATAAATCGAGAACTAATAAAGTCAGCACTGGTCTTGGACTTCCTATAGTAAGGATGCTCCTCAATGAAATGGGAGAAGAAGTTTGGGCAGAAAATGACGTTAAAACTGGTGTAAGATTTATATTCACACTTTCAAAATATAAGATTAAAAATCAAGCAGTAACAAAAGAATAAAAAGCTTAATAAATTAATTAGGAGGAGTTTTTATGTTTTTAATAGTAGGGTTAGGTAATCCAGGTAGTCAGTATGAGGATACGAGACATAATATAGGTTTTAAAGTTATTGATAATATTGCAAAAGAGTATAATATTGAGATAAACAGGCAAAAATTTAAAGGTATGTGTGGTGAAGGATTTATAAATGGAGAAAAGGTTATTTTGTTAAAACCTACTACATACATGAATTTAAGCGGAGAAAGCATCAGAGAAGTTGTAGATTTTTATAAGATATCTAATGAAGATGTATTAGTTATCTATGATGATATAAGTCTTGATGTAGGCAGATTAAGAATTCGTGAAAAAGGCAGTGCCGGAGGGCATAATGGTATAAAAAGTATAATAGCACATCTTGGAACAGACATTTTTCCAAGGATAAAAGTAGGGGTAGGACAACCCAATGTAGATTTGGTTAACTATGTCTTAGGTAAGTTTACAAAAGAGGAAATGGAAGTTTTAAGTGAAAGTATAGATGCTTCAACAAAAGCAGCAAAAGAAATTATAAGCGGTGATGTTAAAACAGCCATGAATATATATAATGGATTCAAGGCGAGTAAAACTATTTAAGGATGGTGCATGGAATGAGATTAAAGGGGTTATTAGAGCCCTTTGAAAATAGTGTAGAGTTCGAAAGTATAATAACTGATATTAATAATGAAAAATATCCTATGGGTATATACGGTGTTTCTGAGTCAGGAAGAATCTATATAGTGGATAATATATTTGAAAATATAAATAAATCCATGGTAGTAGTTACTCAAAGTGATATGGAAGCAAAAAACGTATATGAAGATTTATTGTTATATACAAATGACGTACATTATTTTCCGGCTAAGGAGATGGTTTTCTATAATATAGATGCTATTTCTGGTGATTTAAGATGGGCAAGACTAAAAGTTATAAATGAAATTTTAAAGAAAAAGAAAAAAATAATAGTAACCTCAATAGATGCTTTTTCAGCCAGATATACTCCACATAAATTATTCACAGATTATACTATGAAGCTTAAAGAAAGTGATGAGATTAATTTAAATGAAGTTTCCAAAAAGCTGATACAATCTGGTTACGAAAGAGTCGAAATGGTTGAAGGAAAAGGTCAGTTTGCATTAAGAGGAGGAATACTTGATGTGTTCCCTACATGTTCGGCTTATCCTTATAGAGTTGAGCTTTTCGGAGATGAAATAGAGTCCATAAGAACCTTTAATATAGAATCTCAAAGAAGTATTGATAAAATTAAAAAGATTGAGATATTCCCTGCAAAAGAAATAATAATCACAGATGAAACAATTGCACTTGGAAGGGATAAATTAAAAGAAGACTTTGAAGCCATATCTAAAAGTGATACAGATTCTGAACGAGTAGAAAAATTAAGAAATATATTAAATAAGAATTTAGAATCCTTAGAAGAAACTTCAACATTTGAAACTATAGATAGTTATCTTCCTTATTTCTGTAAGGAAACAGAAAGCCTTTTTGATTATCTTAAAGATTATTTCTTTATTGTAGATGACGTTCAGAGATGTGAAGGAAAGCTTGAATCAACATATTTAGAATTTGAAGAAAACTTTACGGCATTTTCTCAAAGAGGAGATATTTTTCCTAAGCAGGGTGAACTTCTTATAAGTAAGGACGAAGTAGTGGAATTGTTCAAAGATAAGAAGATAATATTCTTAGAAGGTCTGGTAAAGAAGAATGCATGGTTTAACCCATATTCTTCAGTTAATATTTCAGAAATAACTTTAAATAATTATCAGGGGCAGCTTGATTTATTAATTGATGAAATATTAACTAAGAAAACTCAAGGATATAAGATATTGATTTTATCAGGTACAAGAGCAAGGGGTGAACGTCTTGTAGGAACTTTAAGGGATAGAGGCATTGAAAGTTCTTATAAAGACACAATAGAGAATATTCAATATGGTGAAGTTGTAATAACATTTGGTAATCAGCTTCATGGGTTTGAATATCCTGAATATAAACTATGTTTAATTTCTGATAAGGAAGTTTTCGGTGAAGCTAAAAGGAAATTGAAAAAGACTAAGTCCAAGAAAAAGGGAATTGCTAAAATTAAGAGCTTTGCTGAATTAAAACCAGGAGATTACGTGGTTCATGCAAACCATGGAATAGGTGTATATAAAGGGATAAAGCAGATTGAAGTTGCAGGTCATAAGAGAGATTATTTAGATATAGTTTATGATAAGGGCGATAAGCTTTACGTACCAGTAGATCAGCTTGATTTAATTCAAAAATATGTAGGAAGTGAAGGAAAGTCACCTAAAGTAAATAAGCTTGGAAGTGCTGAATGGCAGAAAGCTAAGGCTAAGGTAAGGAAGTCTATCAATGAAATTGCAGAAGACCTTGTAAAGCTTTATGCAATGAGAACTACAGTTAAGGGACATAAATTCTCAAAAGATACAGAGTGGCAGAAGCAGTTTGAAGATGAATTTCCATATGATGAGACTCCAGATCAGTTAAGTTCTCTAGAAGAGATAAAGGCAGATATGGAATCTGATAAGCCTATGGATAGACTTTTATGTGGTGATGTTGGATACGGTAAGACAGAAGTAGCGTTAAGAGCAGCATTTAAGGCTGTTATGGATGGAAAGCAGGTTGCATTGCTTGTTCCAACAACCATATTGGCAGAACAGCATTATAAAAATATGAAAAATAGATTTTCTGATTTCCCTATAAAAATAGATATGGTAAGCAGATTCAGAACAGCTAAAGAACAAAAAGAAACTCTTCAAAAAGTTAAAGAAGGAAATGTTGATATACTTGTTGGAACTCATAGACTCGTATCAAAGGATATAGAATTTAAAGATTTAGGTCTTTTAATTGTAGATGAAGAGCAGAGGTTCGGAGTTAAACAAAAAGAAAAAATAAAAAATATTAAAAAGAATGTAGATGTTCTGACATTAAGTGCAACACCAATACCAAGAACCCTTCACATGTCATTAAGTGGTGTAAGAGATATATCTGTTATAGAAACTCCGCCAGAAGAAAGATATCCAGTTCAGACTTATGTTGTTGAACAAAATGACCAATTGATCAGAGATGCTATTTTGAGAGAAATAGGAAGAGGCGGACAGGTTTATTTCGTATATAACAGGGTAGAGAATATTGATGCTATAGCTAAGTACGTCCAAAATCTTGTTCCAGAAAGCAGGGTTGGAGTAATACATGGACAGATGGCAGAAAGGCAGCTTGAACAGGAAATGTTTAATTTTATGGATCAGACTTATAATGTCCTTGTGTGTACTACAATAATAGAAACTGGAATGGATATACAGAATGTAAATACAATCATTGTGTATGATGCTGATAAGATGGGATTATCACAGCTTTATCAGTTAAGAGGAAGAGTAGGAAGATCCAACAGAATTGCATATGCTTATTTATTATACACAAAGGATAAGGTTCTTACTGAGGTTGCAGAAAAGAGATTAAAGGCATTAAAAGATTTTACAGAGCTTGGATCAGGTTTCAAAATTGCGATGAGGGATCTTGAAATAAGAGGAGCCGGAAACATGATGGGCTCATCTCAGCATGGTCATATGGCTGCTATTGGATATGATTTATACTGTAGGATGCTTGAAGATACTGTTAAACTTATAAAAGGTGAAATCCAGAAGGAGCCAGTAGAAACAACTGTTGATATTAAGGTTGATGCATTTATATCTGCAGATTATATTGAAGATGAAATTCAAAAAATTGAAGTATATAAAAAGATTGCAGCTATTGACAGTATTGATGAATATGAAGATATTAAAGATGAACTTGAAGATAGATACTCTAAGATACCTCATCCAGTAAGAAATCTTATGGATATTGCATATATAAAGAGTCAGGCGAAGTCTATATTCATTGAGGAGATAAAGGAAACTCCAAAAGAAATAGTATTTAAATTTGCCGAAGGCGAAAGTGATTATAAGAATATCTATAAAGTTTTAATTGAAAAATACAAAAATAGTGTAGTATTAAAGTTTGGATCTAAGCCTAGTTTTTCATTTAAAATAAAAGATATTAAACAGGAGAATAAATTAGAGTTCCTGAAAGAAGTGTTTAATGACATAATATTGTAACAATATTATGATATAAAAGAAGAAGTGTGAAAATAGTGTAAAAAAATTGAATTGTAAATTCAATATTGCTATACTAATATTATGTGACTTAGTTAGTAAATTTTTATAAATAAGTGAGGGGAAAGTTTTGAAAAAAATTAAAAAATTAATTGCAGCAGCAGCAGTTTGCACTATTGCAGTATCTGTTATGGGATGCAAGATGATAGAAAAGACACCTGAAGCAATACAGAGAACAGTCTATGCAACAGTTGGAGATGAAAAGATAACAAAGGCTGACATGGATGAAGAAATGAAGGCAACTATAGATCAATTAAAGCAACAATATGGTGATGACTATGAAAACAATGATAAAATAAAAGATCAGCTTAAACAAATGAAGGTTCAGTACTTAAATGCAATGGTAAATGAAAAGTTAATGTTACAGAATGCTGCATCATTAGGAGTTGAACCAAGTGAAGATGAATTAAATGAAAAGGTTGATGAAGCAGTAAACCAATTAAAAGAACAATATTCAGAAGACGGTCAGTTTGAACAAGTATTAGAAGTTAATGGATTTACTGAAGATTCATTTAGAGAATATGAAAGAAAACAAATAATATTACAACAAGTTCAAGAAGCAATGATAGGCGGTATCGAAGTTACAGATGAAGATGCTCAAGTATATTATGATGAAAATAAGGATTCTCAATATACAACAGGAGCAGGTGCTGACGCTGCACATATATTAATAGCAGAAAAGAATGATGACGGAGATATAGATTTTGATGCATCATTAGCAAAAGCTCAAGAAGTAAAAGCTAAATTAGATGCAGGTGATGATTTCGCTGAATTAGCCGCTGAATACGGAACAGATGGAACTAAGAATAATGGTGGAAATTTAGGGTATGTAGAATATGATCAGGCAAATTATGATCAGGATTTCTTAAATGGATTTAAAGAATTAACTGAAGGTCAGATATCAGATCCAGTAAAGAGCCAGTTTGGATATCATATAATAAAAGCTACAGGATTAAAAGATGAAGTTGTAACACCTTTTGAAGATGTTAAGGATCAAATAAAATCTCAATTATTACAACAACAACAAAATCAGGCTTTTAATGATAAAATAACTGAATGGAAAGAAACTGCAAAAGTTAAAACATACGAAGACAGACTTTAGTATATTTCTAATCAGAATTAGTATATGATATATATAATAAATTTAAATTTATTATATTGAACAAAGATTAAGTGAAAAGCCTTAATAGTTTTAGTATTTATGTATGCTGGACATTAAGGCTTTTTTATTTTAATTAACTATATTTTCTGTTGTATATATAAAAAATTCAATATAGAAAATTAATTTAAGATTACGATTAATTAATTGTATAAAATTTAGTTATAAGTGTATAAAATTTCTAAAAATTCAAATAATAATAGTGCAACTAATTAATAGAGTTTTAAAGGAGGTTAAAAACCTATATGAAGGCAACAGGAATAGTTAGAAGAATTGATGATTTAGGAAGAGTAGTAATACCAAAAGAAATAAGAAGAACTTTAAGAATAAGAGAAGGGGATCCATTAGAAATATTTACAGATAGAGATGGTGGAGTAATATTAAAGAAGTATTCGCCTATTGAAGAACTTACTGATTTCTCAAAAGAATATTGTGAAAGCTTGCAGCAGGTCATCGGACATATTGTATTAATATGTGATAAGGATGCCTTTGTATCAGTTAGTGGTGCAACTAAAAAGGAATATCTTGAAAGAAAAGTCAGCAGTGAATTAGAAAAGATAATGGACGACAGAAAGACTGTATTATTGAATAAATCTAACAATACAGTAATTCCACTACATAATGATGACGAAGAAACATCATATAATAGTCAAGTTATAGCTCCAATAATTGCAGAAGGAGATGAAATAGGAGCAGTTATTATCTTATCAAAGGAAGAAGATGTTGAACTAGGCAAAGTTGAAACTAAATTAGTTGAAACTGCAGCTGCTTTTTTAGGAAAGCAGATGGAACAGTAATTTACACGCATTTCATGTAAACGTTACAAAAAAGGAATATAACTTTCTCTAAACATAAATATGTGTCATAATACCTCCAAACTTACATAAAAATTAGTAATAACATGTTAAGTTTGGAGGTGTTTTATGAATAAGCAGTCACTAGTAAAAGGAAGTATTATTCTTGGAGTAGCAGGAATATTAACTAGATTTTTAGGTTTATTTTTCAGATGGCCTTTAATAATGCTTATCGGTGATGAAGGAATAGGATATTATCAGATGTCATATCCTCTATATATGTTTTTTATTGCTATGGCATCAGGAATTCCAGTAGCAATGTCTAAGATGATTTCAGAGAGGAATGCAGTAAATGATATTGATGGAAGTTTTCAGGTAATGAAAGAATCTTCCATATTAATGATGATCATAGGTACAGGAACTACATTATCATTATTTATTTTTGCAACCCCAATAATATCATTATTGAAGTGGGATTCAAAAGCTTATTACTCATTAATAGGGATTTCATTTGCTCCATTGGTAATTTCTTTTTTAACTGTATTTAGAGGTTTTTTTCAAGGATTTCAAAATATGACTCCATCAGCAGTATCTCAGATATTAGAACAGGTAGGAAGAGTAGTGGTTGGGGTGGGACTAGCAGTATTCTTATTACCAAAAGGAATTGAGTACGCAGCAGGAGGAGCAGCATTTGGAGCTACAGCTGGAGCAGTATTTGGAGGATCATATTTATATACAAGGTATAAAAATATTAGGAGACAGTATGGAGTAAAAAAGATAAAGACAAATCCGGAATTATTAAATACTATTTTAAAAATAGCAATTCCAATATCGTTAGGTACAACTGTAGGAAGCATAATGAATCTTATTGATTCTATTCTTGTTCCTCAGAAATTGCTGCAATCTGGATTGACAAATACTGAATCAACAATATTATATGCTCAGCTTACTGGTAAAGCGTCGGTAATAGTCAATGTGCCACTAACACTTTCTATGGCTATATGTACTTCACTTATACCAATAATAGCTGAAAATTTTATTTTAAAAAAGCATAAAGAACTTGAAGAAAAAATGCATATAGCAATGAAAATGGCCATTGTTATTGCACTTCCTTGTACATTTGGACTTTTCTTTTTGGCAGATCCAGTATTGAGACTTATATTTCCAGGAAAGTCTGAAGGCGGACAGATATTGAAATATCTATCTTTATCAATACCATTTATTATAGTTACACAGACAACAACATCAATACTCCAGGGAACAGGACACTATATTAAACCTGTAATTAATTTACTTATAGGATGTATTGTTAAGGTAGTGCTTACATGTTTACTTGTTCCAATGAGGAATATCAATATTTATGGAGCAGTAATTGCAAGTGTGAGTGCATATATAACTGCAACAGTTTTAAATTTGATTAGCCTTAAATTATCATTAAAAGTAAAATTGAAATTTTATGATATATTAATAAAACCAGCTTATGCTGCAACAATAATGATGATTTTAGTAATATTGAGTTATAATATTATATATAAAAATTTAGGAAGCAATGGAGCAGCTTGCTTGTCATCTATATTTTTAGGTATGATATTATATATGATATTAATAGTTGTATTCAAGGTATTTAAAGTCTCAGAAATAAGAGATAGACTAAAAAGAAAAGTTTAAAGGAGAGAAACCTAATGATTAAAATAGTAGGATTAGGACCTGGAGCAAAGGAAGCATTAACAATAGGTACAGTTTGGGAGCTTGAAAGCTGTAAAAATATATTTTTGAGAACGGAAAAGCATCCAACTGTAGATTATTTAAAAGAAAAAAATATAGAGTTCGATACTTATGATAATGTTTATGAAACGATGAAGAGCTTTGACGAAGTATATTTAAACATAGCTAAGGATTTAGTAGAAAAGCATGAAGAATTAGGGGATCTTGTGTACGCTGTACCTGGACACCCTTTAGTAGCTGAAAAATCAGTTTTCAATTTGATTGAAGAATGTAAGAAAAATAATATAGAGTATAAAGTGATTCCGGCAGTAAGCTTTATTGATGCCATGATGGAAGGGCTAATGATAGATCCTATAGAAGGATTAAAGGTTATAGATGCATTTGACATAAATAATATGATTCTTGATAAGAGAATAGGAACAGTAATAACTCAGGTTTATAATCAATTAATCGCATCAGAAGTTAAACTTAGATTATTAGACCAGTATGATGACGAAACAGAAATTTTCTATGTGAGAGCTGCTGGAATTAAAGGTGAAGAAAGCATAAGAAAAATACCGTTATATGAATTAGATATGCAGGAAGATATTGATTATCTGACATCCATATATATTCCGAAAGATTTAAACAATAAAAAGGACTTTAATGATTTATTAGAAATAGTAGAGATATTAAGAGGTGAAAATGGGTGTCCTTGGGACAGAGAGCAGACTCATAAATCTTTAAAAAAGGCTTTAGTAGAAGAAAGTTATGAAGTTATTGATGCAATCGATAGAGATGATGATAATGGATTGATTGAAGAATTAGGAGATGTATTATTACAGGTTGTATTCCATGCTTCTATAGGAAAAGAAGATGGATATTTCGACATAAATGAAGTAATTGGAGGAATATGCCATAAAATGATAAGTAGACATCCACATGTATTTGGAGATTTAACGGATGTTAATACATCTAAGGATGTTCTTTCCAAGTGGGATGAATTAAAGAAAGAAGAAAAGGGATATGAAACATTATCAGAAGAGATGAGGGGAGTAACAAAAGGACTTCCAGCACTTCTAAGAGCACATAAGGTTCAAAATAAAGCTAAAAAAGCAGGATTTGACTTTGAAGATATTGATTCCATGATAAATAAGCTAAAAGAAGAAATTCAAGAGGTAATAGATGTATATAATACAAAAAATATGGATAAAATAAAAGATGAAGTCGGCGATTTACTGTTTAGCTGTGTAAATATAGCAAGATTTTTAAATGTTGATGAAGAGTTAGCTTTAAATTCTACTATAGACAAGTTTATTAAGAGGTTTTCTTATATAGAGGAAAAAGTAAAAGACAAAGGATTAGAGTTACGAGGTGTAAATCTTGATGCAATGAATAAACTATGGGAGGAAGCAAAAAAACTAGAATAACCTCAATTAAATAAAGGAATTTTCTAGTTTATGAAGAATAATATTTTATTAAGAACTATATTGTAAATCTTTATGTATATTTAGTTATATCTAGGAAAATAAAGACTTTTCTATAGACGGTTAGCTAAAGAGGATATATAATAAAGAAGTGCAATTTAGTACATAATTTAGAAAGCAGTTAAAAATTTAGATAACTGGATTTTAAGGAGGATGTTATTGTGAATAAAGCAGAATTAATAACTAGTATGGCAGAAAAAAGTAAATTAACTAAAAAAGACGCAGAATTAGCTTTAAAATCATTCATTGAAAGTGTAGAAGAAGCATTAGAAAATGGTGAAAAAGTTCAATTAGTTGGATTCGGAACTTTCGAAACTAGAGAAAGAGCAGCTAGAGAAGGAAGAAACCCAAGAACTAAAGAAGCTATCACTATTCCTGCAACAACTGTTCCAGTATTTAAAGCAGGTAAAGAATTCAAAGATAAAGTTAACAAGTAAGATAACGTTAACTAAGTGATAATGAACCCGAGTTAACTCTCGGGTTCTTTTGATAAAGGAGTTAATTATGAGATTAGATAAGTATTTAAAGGTATCTCGTATAATAAAACGAAGAACAGTAGCTAAAGAAGTGTGTGAGAGTGGACGTATAACTATAAACAATAAAGTTGCAAAACCTTCTACAAAGATTAAAGAAGGAGATATAATAGAAATCACATTTGCAAACAGAAGACTTAAAGCCCAGATAGTCAATATAGCAGAGCATGTTAGAAAAGAAGATGCAAAGGAAATGTATATAATTATTGAAGGCGAAGAAGATAAAGAGTAGTAACTTTAATAAGTTAACTACTTTTTTTGAAAGTTTTTTCATTTATTATTAATAATATTTATATAACATCATCTATTTAAAGAAAATAATACGGAAGCATTTATGATGGTCATCAATCTTCTAAATAAAATTTGTTATACATATATTTATTGTATAAAAACAATAATATGGAGGAGTTCTGATGGAAAAAAGAGCTGACAATATAGTCCAGGATAATAAATCCAGTCTAAGCCTTGAAAATAGAAAGAAGTTAACATTAAGTGGAGTTATTGAGGTTATGAGTTTTGATGAGGAAAAGATTGATCTTACAACTAAGCTCGGAAACCTAACTATTAAAGGTGAAGAATTAAAAATGAATAAACTGGATGTTCAAAATGGTGATGTAATAATAATCGGAAATATAGCTTCTATGGTTTATAATGGAAAAGTATCGAAAAAAAATGGGGAAAGTTTATTAAGTAAACTTTTTAAATAGGTGAACAGTATGCCGTTAGAGATAAATATGCAGGTGAATATTGTTGTTTATAGTTTTATTGCAGGAATTATCACTGGTATTTTATTCGATATGTATAGAATATTCAGAGGTATGAATAAAATTAAAATTATAACAGTAATTGAAGATATATTATTTTGGTCATTATCATCACTAATAATATTTACTTTTCTATTATACATGAATTATGCATTTTTAACTTTATACGTATATGTTTTTATGGCAATTTCACTGGGAATATATTTAAGGTTCTTGAGCAGGGTCTTTTACAATTTCGAAAGGCAGTTTGTCCAGAAATTATATAAGATAATAAGAGTGATATTTAAAAACATAATATACCCTTTAAAAATAGTTATGTATAAGGTTACAGATAAGCGCAAATGATAAAAAACTACTTGAATATTAATAGGTTAGTGTTTACAATAGACTTAAGAGAATTTGTAAAATAGAGGTTCTATGGATGAAAAAGAAATTAATAATAAAGAAGCTGATAATTATTGCTTTTATTATTTTCTTTGCAGGAAGTTATATTAATCAGTTAATAACTATGAGGAAAATAGAAAGTGAAATAGCAAATAAACAATCTCAATTGGAAGAAATTCAAGAAAAGAATGAAAGACTACAAGAAGAGGTAGAAAAGATTAATTCTAATTCAGCTGATTACTTGGAAAAATTAGCAAGAGAAAGACTTGGTATGATTAAGCCGGGTGAAAAAGTTGTTAATAGTAGTAGTGATGGAAAAGAGGCTAATCCGAATTAACATTTATTTTATAGAGGAACTTAGTGCATAGAATAAATTAAAAGAATACTTTAGTATTAAAATTAAAGAACAGCTGTAATAGGTAGTTCTTGATAATAAATATATTTTTAAATTTAAGGAGGAATCTTTTAAACATGACCTTAATGGCAGGAAACATAGTAGAAGGCACAGTGGTAAACATCACAAATTTTGGAGCTTTTATAGAAGTTGAAGGAAAGACTGGATTAGTTCATATCTCAGAAGTAGCTGATTCTTATGTAAAAGACATTAGAGAACATCTTAGTGAACAAGATAAAGTAAAAGTAAAGGTTATTTCAATTGATGACAATGGGAAGATTAGTCTTTCAATAAAACAGGCTAATGTTCAAAGAAAGTCAGCTAGGCCAGCAGAAATTGACTGGAGTGCATCTGAAAAGAAAAAGGCAAATGGAAATTTTGAAGATATAATGTCAAAATTTTTAAAAGATAGTGAAGAAAGAATGCAGGATGTAAAAAAACATCAAGAATTCAAGAGTAAAGGCGGAAGAAAAGGCTGCTAATATTCTTTATACCTATATAGATAATTTAAATAGTATTTGATTAAAAATGTAGAATAGATAAAAATTATTTTATTAATTGATGATCTATTCTACATTATTTAGCTACAGGAAACCTAGATATAAAGCTGAGTTTAATTAAATAAAAAATATTTTAAATTTTTTGTTGACAGTATGCAGAATATGCATTATAATTAGTTTTGTTGTTGGCAATAGCAGTCAGCAAAAAGGATATGCCGAAGTGGCGGAACTGGCAGACGCACAGGACTTAAAATCCTGCGGTGGTTAAACACCGTACCGGTTCGATTCCGGTCTTCGGCACCAAGTATATATGATAGAAATGGTTTTATCGCGGGATGGAGCAGTTGGTAGCTCGTCGGGCTCATAACCCGAAGGTCGTAGGTTCAAGTCCTGCTCCCGCAACCAATTAATATGGCGGAATAGCTCAGCTGGCTAGAGCACTCGGTTCATACCCGAGGTGTCGTAGGTTCAAGTCCTATTTCCGCTACCAATATGTGCCGAAGTGGCGGAACTGGCAGACGCACAGGACTTA
>JAEWQX010000013.1 GCA_023399035.1 Bacillota bacterium
CACCACTTGTTATTTTAGGAAGCTTTACCTTCTCTATGGTTATTGGAATATTTTTTGGATATTATCCAGCAAAAAAAGCAGCGAGCCTGGATCCAATAGAAGCTTTAAGTTATGAATAATAATAGAAAATTTAAATTTCATTAATTATCTAGTAAAAGTGACTTTATATTTATATATGGAGTCATTTTTCTTTTTGCAATAATAACAGATTATATATATTGACTTAAAAAAATAGATTCATTCTTAAATAAAAATTATATCAGCATATAAATGAATACATATTAATTTGAAATGGGAACAATATAGAAGTGTAAATTTTATTAATAATCTAGAGAGGAAGATGTAGTGAGTGCTTAAAAATAAAAAATTATTTTTATTAGATATTGATGGGACAGTTGCAGTAGGTGATAAAATCATTGATGGAACATTTGAATTTTTAGATTATATTTCTGATATTAATGGAAAGTATGTTTTTATTACAAACAATTCAAGTAAAAGTATAGAAATGTATGTAGATAGTTTTAAAAAGTATGGTTTCAATGTTGATGAAAGCAATTTTATTACTGCATCATATGCTACAGGAGTATATTTGAAGAAGAGATATAATAGTAAGAAGATATTTGCATTAGGAACAAAATCCTTCATTAATGAACTTAAAACTTTTGATTTAAACATAACTGAAGAATTGGAAGATGAAATAGCATGTTCAGTAGCAGCTTATGATAATGAACTGACATATAAGAAGATCGAAAAAATATGTGAGCTCCTTATTAAAAATCCTAAGATGGATTATGTAGCGACAAATCCTGATTTAGTCTGCCCAGTAAGTTTTGGATATGTTCCTGATTGTGGTTCTATATGCATGATGATAGAAAATGCAACAAAAAGAAAGCCTATATTTATTGGTAAACCTAATAAGTTTATAGTAGATATATGTCTTGAAAAGTATAATTATAGTCCTGAAGAAACACTGATAATTGGTGACAGGCTGTATACAGATATTTTATGTGGAATGAATATGGATATAGATACATGTCTTGTTTTGAGTGGGGAGGCTGATGAAAATGATTTGAATAAATCAAAATATAGGCCTACATTTGTATTTAATAGTATTCAGGATTTATATGACAATTTAAAAAGGGGTAAATGAAATTTTATTGTGCAGACTAAATATTGTAGTAATTATTTTGTATTAAATATAAAATAGCTAATTTAAATTTCAAATTATATTGTTTAAAGTGACATCTGAAATATATGTTTTTATAAGATAAAAAGTATAAGTTGGAATTGAAAAAGTGAAGTCTATATGGTATATTTAGTATATAATGTTATATAATAAAAAATATGTAATACTTTAAAAATTCTGTTACAAGAAGAATAATAAATTATGAAAAGGGGTACACGAAATGATATTAGTAAACTGTGCATTAAGACAAGACGATATAATTAAAATAGTAGAAGGAATCGAAGTAGATGGTAATAAACCTTTCACATTTAAAAGCAAGCAAGGCCTTCAAATATTTTTTAATTCAACTTATGGTGATGATGCAAAAGCAGCTTCATTAATAAAATCACAAATAAAAGCTACTGAAGTAGGTAAGGCTTTATTCTTTAGCGTAGCTGCTAAATAAAAATTTATAAATTTGAAATTTATAAAAAAATAAATTGCAAGTTATTTATTAATACTTCTGATTATGCTTAATGAAAGGCTTTGTACATTCTTTTTAAAATATGTACAGGCCTTTTATTTATTTGCAATATATATGAGAATTTTTAAACGAAATACTTTAAAATATATGATAGAATACAAAGTGTATGTGGGGTATATATAATAAAAATATTGATAAAAGAAATGAAATAGTCTCATACAAGCAAAATTTTGTATATAAACTATGATAAATGTGATATAATTTATCTAATGTTGTTTAATCTTTACACAATATGAAAAAAATAAATTATTGCAGGATAAATTTTATTAAGATTCAAAATAAAGTCTATTCAATAATAATTTATAATAATAAACTTTAATAAAGGAGTTGTATTTAAATTGGGGAAAAAATTTAAGAGAGTCTTAGTTGCTAACAGAGGCGAGATTGCTATAAGAATTTTTAGAGCTTGTCATGAACTTGGCATAAGAACAGTGGCTATATATTCAGAGGAGGATAAATGTTCTCTTTTCAGAACAAAGGCTCATGAAGCATATTTAATTGGAAGAAATAAAGGTCCAGTTGAAGCATATTTAAATATGGATGAAATAATAAACCTTGCATTAAAGAAACATGTAGATGCGATTCATCCAGGTTATGGATTTTTATCTGAAAATGCTGAATTTGCAAGAAGATGTGAAGAAGCAGGAATTGAATTTATAGGACCAAAATCAGAGATGATGGAAAAATTAGGTGATAAGATTCAATCTAAGCTAGTTGCAGAAAGTGTTGGTGTTCCAGTAATACCAGGCTTAGATAAACCAGTTGAGACTGAAGAAGAAGCTTTAGAAGCAGCTGATTATTGTGGCTATCCAGTAATGGTAAAGGCAGCAGCAGGCGGTGGCGGAAGAGGGATGAGAATCGTCAGACGCAGAGAAGATCTTGTTGAGAACTATAGAAATGCTAAAAATGAAGCTAAAAAAGCATTTGGTATAGATGATATATTTATAGAAAAATACATAGAGAGACCAAAACACATTGAAATTCAGGTTTTGGGAGATAAATATGGAAATGTTGTACATCTTTATGAAAGAGACTGTTCTATTCAGAGAAGACACCAGAAAGTAATTGAATTTACTCCAGCAATAACTTTAAGTGATGAAAAGAGAGAAGAAATCTGTAATGATGCATTAAAGATTGCAAAATCAGTTAATTACAGAAGTGCTGGTACTTTGGAATTCTTAGTTGATGCAAATGGAAATCATTACTTTATAGAAATGAACCCTAGAGTTCAAGTTGAACATACTATTACTGAGATGACTACAGGAATAGATATAGTTCAAAGTCAGATATTAATTGCTGAAGGATTTGAATTAGGATCTAAAGAAATTGGAATACCTTCACAGGATGCAATTAAGCCAAGGGGATATGCTATTCAATGTAGAATAACAACTGAAGATCCAGCAAATAACTTTGCACCAGATACAGGAAGAATTGATGTATACAGAAGTGGTGCAGGTTTTGGTATTAGACATGATGGAGGAAATGGATTTGCAGGTGCTGTAATCAGTCCTTATTACGACAGCTTGCTTGTTAAGACAACTGCATATTCAAGAACTTTTGAAGATACAA
>JAEWQX010000069.1 GCA_023399035.1 Bacillota bacterium
GCAAAAATCCTATTTATTGCAGGCTTGTTTGCCATGTAATAAAATAATCAAACTTATATAATTTTCAAAGAGCGAGTAATTCTACGAAAAGCTAAGCTATTTTTTCATAACAACCTAACAGAATCAATATTTCTCTTTCCATTTATGAAATAAGTATATACAATAGTATATTTTTATTAATTTAGTAGTATGTCATATTACTTCATATACAATAATCAAAATATAGGTGAAAAAAGTTAATCAGCAATACATTTATTTTTCCACTTTCCGCTTTTATATCTTATGACTGAGATTATGGATGCAAATATCCATCCAAAAGGAACTGCCCACCATATAGCTTCTTTCCCTATTAAAAATGCAAATCCATAAGCAAAAATTACCCTTGTAGAAAGATTAGTCAATGTACTTGCAAGAAATACCTTCATATCACCGCTTCCTCTCAGTATTCCATTTGTAATTACCATAAGACCCATAAAGAAATAAAACACAGAAACTATCCTTAAATACTGGGATCCAATATTTATTACACCTGCATTTGAAGATGAATCTACAAACATTCCTATTAATCTATGTCCCAATAAAAATAAAAGTGCTGCTGCAAAAGCACAAAAAACTCCTATCATTATAAGTGCTGCCTTATACCCTTTTTTTATCCTTTCCAATTTGCCAGCTCCTATATTCTGGCCTGTAAATGTTGAAACAGCATTGCTCATATTAGCCATTGGAAGTATTGTTATTGAATCTATCTTTGTTGCTGCTGCATATCCTGCAATAACCACAGCGCCATAAGAATTTACAAGAGCCTGTACAAATAAATTTCCTATGGATACTATTGACTGCTGAAGTATTGAAGGTATGGCTATTTTTGAAATATTCCTTAGAATCTTAAAATCAAACATCTTAATTTTATTTTTTGTTTCAATACTCCTTATAGATTTCAAAAGAATTAAAAGAGATAATACTGATGATACTCCCTGAGATATCAATGTTGCAATGGCAGCACCTCTCACCCCCATATTAAATACTGCTACAAATATTAAATCCAGGATTATATTCAAAAAAGATGAAAACAAAAGAAACATAAGAGGTGTTTTAGAATTCCCAAGTGCATTGAAAGAAGAGTTAACAATGTTATATACAAATAAGAATAATACACCCATAAAATAAATTTTCATGTAATCACATGAATCATTAAATATGTCCTGTGGCGTATTCATTAAATTTAATATTGTATCCGTAAATAAAAGACCAAAAAACATTACAAATAAACTGAATGCTGATATAAATATTATTGATGTAAAAATTGATTCCTTCGTTTTTTCTATATGCTTTCCTCCAAAATACTGAGATATGACAACTCCACATCCTATACCACACCCATTTGCAATAGTAATAAGAACAAATGTTATTGGATATGATGCTCCTACTGCTGCAAGTGCCTCTGCTCCAACAAAATTTCCAACAATCATTGAATCAACTATGTTATAAAGCTGCTGAAGTATATTTCCAAGCACCATTGGAAGTGCAAAATAAAACAGAATTTTTGAAGGGTCTCCATTTGTCATGTCCTTGTTCATAAAAATTCATTCCCTTTCCTTATTGATTTCAAGTTTCAAATTAATAATAAAAATCTACAATAGCTTATCTTAAAAAGACATATATTATCATACAAAAACTCATATGATAACATATGTCTTAGATTCTCTTTTAGCTACTAACTATATAAACATCCAGCTTCTGAATGTAAAATTTCTGTCTTAGACACCTTTAAATTAATATCTGTTGTTATGCAGAATCAGCTGCTGTATTCCCATGCATGTCCAACCGCCTCACCAGAGCAAGCCACATATATGCAGTAATTTCTCAATTCATCTTTATAATCTATCCATTGTATATATTAATCCCTCATTATATTCCCTTATATGTTCACATATATTGTGTTCGTTAAGCTCAATAACCTTATTATGTTTTAACGAAAAGACATGTAGTATATCAGTTTCACCATTAAGCCAGTTCTTATAATCTTCATATAGAACCTTAACCATATCTTCCACTTCTTCTCCAGGCTTGAAATTTTCATGACTAATTTTTAATACATATAGTTCACATATTTCATCGTCAAGAATATTATCATGATTTTTATTTTCTAATTTTATTCCTGCAAAGATAAGCTGAGGCTTATCCACTTTTAATCCTACTTCTTCTTCAAGTTCACGCATCATTGAATTTACTGGCTCTTCTCCGCTGTCTATATGACCTGCACATGCTATATCATAAAATCCTGGATAGTTATTCTTGCTAAATGACCTCTGCTGAAAATATACATATTTTTCTTTACCTTTTTCATTTATTATATAACACTGTACAACTTTATGTTTAAATCCATACTTATGTACATCTTCTCTTGACCTTACTCCAATTTTTTTTAAATCTTCATTATAAATATCTAGCATTTCTTCCATAATAATATATTCTCCTTAAAATACACTTAAAACAAATTAATATATGAGACATATTGATATTATAAACAAATCATAATTTTACACCCAATGAATTTCTAAGTCATAGTACTATAAATAATTAATTATTTATCCATCAATAATGCCTCAAACTTCTTATTTATCATACCTTTATTTTAGCACTTATTTATTGTTAAATATTATTTTTCTTAAACTTATCTTGTTCATAATCACTAAATATAAGCTTATTTCCAATCAATGATATTATAATTCCTATAAAAACAAATACAATTCTCCAAGCTGCTGTCTTTAGTGCTTCATTTGTTATGGCTACTGATGCTATTTCCTCAATAAAAATAAAATCGAGCACTCCAATCCTCCACCAGCTTTGATTATTTCACTGTAATCAATATATTCAGTATCATATCCCCTGCTTTGTAACATGGAGGATACTTTTTTATTACAGCTTATTATTTTCTTATTACCTAGGTACACATAATTAGTTCCCATATTATCGGCATCTTCTTTAGAAATATCATATAAATTAGCAATAAATCTTTCTATTTTTTCTCTGTCATAAACATAAGGTGAAATTATAGCATTTCCTTTATCTAAAATATTAAAAACAGTATCCAGATGTATTTTGCTGCAGTCAAATCTTATAGGTATTACACCTACAGCACTGTTTACTTTTGCAAGAACATCCCTTATTTCCTCACATGCTTCCATAGTTGTACGGTTGCTTAATCCTACAAATACAATATTGTCATAGTGTATTATATCTCCGCCTTCAGCATTATTCTTCATCTCATAAAACTTAATGTTTCTTTCTCTAGCATACTTTTTTAAATATTCACTTTCTCTTTTCCTGCTGCTATCACTCATCTTAGATATAAAAAGTATATCTTCAATAACAAATCCTACATCCTGAACAAATACCTGATTACATAGCTTATCATCTGTGTCAATAAAATTTATCTTTATACCATTACAGCTTAGTTTATTTACAAATTTATTATACTCGCTTACTGCAAGATTATTATCTATATTATTATAGTATGGGCTTTTCTTATCGGTAACATTTAAATTTACAGGATAGCATAACAAACAAGTTTTTAAAGGATCATACTGTCCCTGCTGATATATGTTCATAATGAATATCTCCTTTTAATAAAATTATATACTGCATCAATTAATTTACATGATAATTCATAAGTCTACTAGAAAAACATAAAAATATTTCAAATCTCTCATATCCAGTTTTTCTTCATATACCTTTCATCTAATTTTAATCATGTACTGCAATATATATTAGTATCTGTATTTATCATATTAATATTCCTTGCAACCAAAAGACAGACTTACATATTAATTTATATTAATATGTAAGCCTGTCTAATATACTCTGTTATTTTATATCTATTCCGTAAATACTTCCGCTTCTTGTAGCTACTACAATGCTGTCATCATAAATTGCAGGAGAAGATTCCACATTTCCATTTAAGAGAATTTTATTGAGAACTTCACCACTGTCTCCATCCAGTAAGAACATGTTTCCAATAGAGTCACATTGAATAAGGTATCCTCTGCCTTCTTCATCATAAAAATCTACTGGAGATGACCACATATAGTTATCGAAATCATGCTCCCAGATAATTTCTCCGCTGTTCTTATCTAATGCAATAGTGGCTCCTTTATTGAAACCCTTATACCTTGCAAGGGAAAATATCACCCTATCGTCCATCTTGTTTTTTCCTATTACATTTGTGGCCATAAGCCCTCCATTGACTGCATCACTTCCTATTATGGAATCACATTCAAAAGACTTTTCCCATACGACCTTTCCTGTAAATCCATTAATCTTTCTAAGTGTTGATAATCCATGAGTTCCCTGATGGTCTACTTCAGTTCCTGTATATACATAAGGCACACCATCTTCAGTTTCTATAGTGAGTGATGCATCTGTATCATCCCCACTCCTAAGCATCCATACAGGCTCTAAAGTATTTAAATCAACACATTGTATATCTCCATTATTATCTGCAAAATATATAAGATTTGCATATGCTGCAACTGAATTTTCAATACCTAGTCTTCCAGCTGATCCTTCTATTCCATATCTATATTTTGTAACTGCAGGATTTATTGTAATTTTATTATTATCCTTATCATAGTCAGTGTTTAATTTTATAATGTATATAAGTCCATTTTCACCGCCTTCAATTACAGTGTCACAGTCACTGCATACAAGACATGAACCATCAAATGCAGGCCATCCTCTATATGCATCCTCATCCATTCCATTGATTTCATAAAGATGGCTTCCATCAATAAGGCTGTAAATATTAAATCCTACAGTATCTTTTTCTGGTATTCCTTCACCTATATATAATAATGGAATTCCTCTTGAATCAATGCTCATTGTACCCTTTATAGGATTTCCCACCTTTATCTTATCTCTTGACAGCTTTCCGCTTTCTAAATCAAAAAAATATATATTTCCATCAAGGGATGAATATATTACTTCTGTAAAATCTTCCTTTCCCTTGAATTCATCATAAATATTCATGCTGTTTTTCAGTTCATCAGGCCATTTAACAATCATAGGCTGGCCAGTCCATCCAGCTCCCCCGCCCCATGAACTGCTTGAAGTATCAAATTTGAATTTTTGGCTTAAAGTTTTTTCTGTAATGGTGCTTACTCCATAGGAAGCGCTGTTTCTATAATTATTTCCTCTAAATGATATTACCCCTTCCAGATCAGTATATTTATTTTGAAAAAGTATATTATTATCATATCCTTCCTTATTGACTATATCGTAGCTCAATCCTGTAATATCCTGCTTTTCCAAAGTTACTGCTTCAAGCTTTTCTATATTTTTTTGACTCTTATCAGAATTCTCTTGACTTTCACTGCTGCTGCTTTCATTACTTGCCGAATCATTTATCTCTTTGTACGTTGCCACGCTTTCATTGCTCATACACCCTATAACATTAGTTACAAATAAAAATGATAATGCAGCAGCTATAGCTGTTATCTTTATTGTTTTCATACTGCTAATCCCCCTAATTTTTATGTATTTACTTATTAAGACATATGTAAAGCAGCTTTTTAGGAGTTTATTTATCACTTCTGAAATTAATAAAGATTTCTATTTACATATTTTACCATATATTTTCAAGTTACTCAACTAACTTTTATTAAATCTTTTAATCATCAATAATATTATCTATAATTCAAAATTAAGCATTTAAAATAGAAACAATTTATAACTTATTGTCAATTTGCCATTTATTTATAGGATTTTTTTAAAAATTATTGACATTTACAAGGATTTATTAATATAATTAATATAAATTCTATATATTTACAGGTGTGATAAGGAGAAGTACATATATCATTTAAGCGCAGAGAGGGAGTGGCTGCTGTAAATTCCCGTGATATATATATGGAACTAGCCTTTGACCTTTTAAAAGAAATCTTTATAGAAAGTAGACTTAAACGGATTCCCACCGTTATAAGGGAATATATTAGTTCAAAATACTTATGAATATTTTTAAAAAATATTTTTCATAAAGATGTTTTATAGTAATAATTATATTCCTGAGCTAATATTATAGAGTGTGTATATTAATTTATACAAATTTAGGTGGTACCGCGATGATTCCTCTTCGTCCTATTGTTTAGGATGGAGAGTTTTTTAATATCCAAACTTATGTAATTAAAAACTTATTCGGGGAGTGATTTTTTTGAAATATAATGGGGCTGAAATAGTAATCAAACTATTAGAAAATCAAGGCGTTGAATATATAGCCGGAATACCTGGAGGCTTTAACCTCCCTATTTATGACGCCTTATACAAGAGCAAAATAAAGCATGTACTTGCACGTCATGAACAAGGGGCTGCATTTATTGCACATGGAATTTCAAGAACTACGGATAAAGCTGGCGTATGCTTTGCTACATCTGGCCCAGGTGCAACAAATCTCTTAACTGCAATTGCTGATGCAAAGCTTGACTCTATACCTCTTATTGCAATTACTGGACAAGTTCCTCTTTCTGCAATAGGTACAGATGCTTTTCAGGAAGTTGATGCTTACGGACTAACAATTCCAATAACCAAGCATAACTTTCTTGTAAGAAATATAGAAGATCTTTTTACCATAATTCCTGAGGCATTCAGAATTGCATTACAAGGAAGACCTGGTCCTGTGCTTATTGATATTCCTAAAAATATTCAGACACAGGTTATTGAACTGGATGAAATTCCGGATTACTCACATCCATGTAATAAACCTGAAAATGATGATACTGATTATGGTGATTCAATAGATGATGATAAAAAATTTGAATCAAATATATGTGGAAATATCGAACATAAACATTCATCAAGCCGTAAGATTCTCAAGCGTTCAACTCTTGAATGTATGGCTGAACTTATTAACAGTTCACGCAAGCCTATAATTTATGCAGGAGGCGGTGTAATCCGTGCTAATGCTTCTAAGGAACTATGTGAATTTGCAAGAAAAAGCAATATTCCAGTTACCTTAAGCCTTATGGGACTAGGAGCATTTCCTCGTGAGGACAAACTTAATATAGGAATGCTTGGTATGCATGGTGCTCCTTATACAAACTACTTGATGAATGAAGCTGATTTGATACTTGCCTTTGGAATAAGATTTGATGACAGGGCTACTGGAAATATTGAAAAGTTCTGCCCTAAGGCATCTATAATACATGTAGATATAGATCCTTCTGAAATAAACAAAGTCAAAAACAGCAGTCTTTCTATGGTTGCGGACATCAAGAATTTCTTAAAGGAAATGATACCTCTTATAAATGAAAAGGAGCGTTCTTCATGGACTAAAAGAGTTGAGTGTTTTAAGGAAAAATATCCTCTTCCATCTTATGAGAATCCTCTTCATCCATCAAACATCATTCCATATATTGCTTCAAAGGTCCCAGCCGATACACTTGTAGCAACTGATGTTGGCGAACATCAAATGTGGACTGCACAGAGATATCCTTTTAACAATCCAAAGACTCTCCTTACATCGGGAGGGCTTGGAACAATGGGATTTGGTCTTCCTGCAGCAATAGGCGCATCGCTTGTACATCAAGATAAAACTGTACTATGCTTCAGTGGTGATGGTTCTATTTTAATGAATATTCAGGAACTTGCAACTTTAGCTGACCTCAATCTAAATGTTAAAGTCATAATCCTTACAAACCATCATTTAGGACTTGTACGTCAACAGCAGCAGTTATTTTATAATGAGCATTATATAGCTTCTCATTTTATATCAAATCCTGATTTCAAAACTATTGCAAAAGGATTTGGAATAAATTCATGCGATCTTGGTACTGAAGAGGAACCTCTTAAGAAGCTTGATGAAGTTTTAAATGAAAATGGTCCATGGGTTATAAACATTCCTATAGAAGAATGTGAAAATGTGCTTCCAATGGTTGCACCAGGAAAATCTAATCTTGAAATGATAGGAAGTGGTGAACTTAATGATTAATACAAATTTTTATCTTATCGAACTTCTTGTAAGAAACCATGCAGGCGTTATGAGCCATATTACAGGTCTTTTTGCAAGGCGTGCATTCAACCTTGAAGGAATTCTATGTGCCCAGGTTGGTGATGGTACTACAAGCAAAATGTTTCTTCTTGTAAAAAATGATTTTGTACTTGACCAGATAATAAAACAGCTTGAAAAGCTATATGATGTTTTAGAAGTTTCAATTCATCAGGACTATGATGTCTCTGTATTCCAGAGCCTAGATAAAGTACTCAAGATCAACTAAATAAAAGCTCCAGCCAATGTCAGTATTTCTGGATTTCAGATTTCCCACATTGGCTGGAGTTTTCTATTATTATGATTTTAGTTACTATAATTAATATATAAACTTTATATAGCTAAAAACTATCCTGTCAGTATTTCAAGTAAGCTTACATGAAATAATACTTTATTGCATATCACTCTATAAAAGATACTTCATATCTTTCAATGTTTTCACT
>JAEWQX010000228.1 GCA_023399035.1 Bacillota bacterium
TTGTATATGTTCATGTGTGGAGCAATACTATGGATAATGTTAATGATGTTGTAAACAAATTGAATAAAAATTCAAAAGTAAAGATTGTAACTCCAGATACTTTTGTAAAGCTCATAACAGACAATGTACCACATGTTGATAATTAAGTTTTTAATTTTTCCAATGAAGCAATAAAGATGACTTCCTTAAAAATAAAAGAAGTCATCTTTTAATTAATCTATTTTTCCAAGTAAAGCTGCAAATGGATTATCGCTCATAGCTTCCTTTTCTGCTTCCTTCTGCATCTTTTTCATAATTTTATTTACTTCTTTTTTATCTACCTTGCCCTTTTTATCAAATCTCTTTTCAAAGGCTGAAGCTTTTTCTCTGAAATTACAGTTTGCTCCTGGACATACGTATATCTTTCCATCACCATGTCCTCTGAGTTCAAGTCTCTTCTTACATTCAGGACATCTTGCTTTTGTAGTTCTTGATATACTTTCTCTATATCCACATTCTCTATCCTGACATACATTCATGACACCATTTTTAGTCTTTACTTCAAGCATGTATTTTCCACACTCTGGACATTTTTTCCCTGTTAAGTTATCATGAGTAAATCTGCTGTTTGCACATTTAACATCTTCAACTAAAGCAACTGAATAATTCTTCATTTCATTTATAAAAGAATGATCATCTCTTTTTCCTTTTGCAATTTCATCAAGCTGACTTTCCCATTTTGCTGTAAGAAGTGGCGATTTCAAATCTGCTGGGACTAAGTCTATAAGCTGCTTTCCTTTTGATGTAGGAATTATATCTTTTCCTTTTTTCTCTATTACAAAAGAATTAAATAATTTTTCAATTATATCAGCTCTTGTTGCAACAGTACCAAGTCCACCTGTTTCCCCTAATGTCTTTGCTGCATCTTTAGAAACACTGATATATTTATGAGGATTTTCCATTGCTGATAAAAGCGTTGCTTCTGTAAATCTTGCAGGAGGATTTGTTTCACCTTTTTTTAGATTTACATTTTCTATTGCTACCTTAGCACCCTTATTTACTGTTGGCAGCACCTGTTCCTTTATGTCATCTTCCCCATTTTCATCATCCATTCTGTCATAAAGCTTTTTCCATCCTTTTGATTTTATAACTTTTCCTTTGGCTATAAGTCTTTCATTGCATGATTTTACTTCTATTGTTGTCTGCACATATTCAAAAGGTGGAAGCATTACGCTTAAAAATCTCTTCACAACAAGATCGTATATTTTTCTTTCATCAGATGATAATGATGATAAATTAGGTCTTTCTTCAGTTGGTATTATAGCATGGTGATCGCTTACCTTTGAGTTATCTACAAAGCTTTTATTTCCTTTTATTTTTGTTTTAAGAAGTTCTTCTGCTGCAGCTCTATACTCACCAGTAGCCACTGCTCTCAGTCTTTCAGGAATTGTTGCTACAATATCTGTAGTGATATATCTTGAATCTGTTCTTGGATATGTGAGTATTTTATAATTTTCATATAATCTCTGCATTATATTTAATGTCTGCTTTGCTGAATATCCATATATCTTATTTGCATCTCTTTGGAGTTCTGTCAGATCATAAAGGGCTGGAGAATATTTTTTCTTTTCTGCTTCATGTATATTAACTACTTCACCTTGAGAATTCTTTAATTTACTTACGATTTTACCTGCAAAGTCTTCATCAAAAATTCTTGAATTATTGTCCTTATTAACCCATGATAAATTAAAGCTTTTTGTTTTAGCTTCAATTGAATAATAAGTCTTTGGCTTGAAATTTCTTATTTCTTCTTCTCTCTGTACAATCATTGCAAGTGTTGGAGACTGTACTCTTCCTGCTGAAAGCTGTGCATTGTATTTGCATGTTAACGCTCTTGTTACATTCAGACCTACAAGCCAGTCTGCTTCTGCTCTGCATACAGCAGCTTTATACAGATTTTCATATTCTTTTCCAGGCTTTAAATTATTAAATCCATCTAATATTGCTTTTTGAGTCTGAGATGAAATCCACAATCTCTTAAGTGGCTTTTTAACTCCGCTTTTTTCAATAATCCAACGGGCAACAAGCTCTCCTTCCCTTCCAGCATCTGTTGCAATTACAATTTCATTAACATCATCTCTTAATAACTGTTTTTTAACTTCATTATATTGTTTTCCTGTTTTCTTTAAAACTGTAAGTTTCATATGTTTTGGAAGCATAGGTAATGTTTCCATTTTCCATTCCTTATATTTATTATCATATCCTTCTGGATCCATAAGACCAACCAAGTGTCCCATTGCCCATGTTACTATATATTTACTTCCTTCTATATAACTTCCTTTATTGTTATTACACTTTAAAACTTTGGCCAGATCTCTTCCTACTGAAGGTTTTTCGGCTAATACAAGAGTTTTGCTCATTTTTTACTTCCTCTCTCTTCTTGTCATACTTTTGTTGCTATATTATGTGTCAATTAAATTATCATAGACATATATGCAATTTATTTAATTATTCTCCCATTATATCATATAAAACATTATTATAACTTCATTTTAATGCTTAAAAAATTACATTTAATTTCTCTCTCAATATTATATTTGCCCCATTAGATGGAAACAATAGGTATTCTGCTAAATTAATAAGAAGTTATAGTTGGATATGCTGTTGTTGCTGTAAAAGAAAAATTTCCTATAGTTCCTTCAACATTGATACTAAGGTTACAAAAATGCTATTCCTTAATTGACATTACCCATCCTAAATGCTACCCTTTAGAAAATAGATCTAATCAGCCATATATTTTAACAATATATTGTTTAGATAGAATAACTTTTACTCATACTATAACTTCATGCTATTTAAAGGAGGAAGAAATTTTTAATGATAAATACATTCATTTATGATACAGATTACGGAAAAATAACAATAAGTGAAGAAAATGAGTATATTATTGAAATGAAACTAGGATATTCTCATTTAAAAGATGCTGACCTTAATATTAAGGAAAGTGACATAATAAAAAAGGCATATAAACAGCTTATGGAATACTTTAATGGACAGAGAAAATCATTTGATCTTCCCCTAAATCCAAAAGGTACAGAATTTCAGAAGAAAGTGTGGAATGCACTTCTTAACATACCTTATGGCTCTACATGTTCTTATAAGGATATTGCTGTAAACATAGGCAACGAAAAAGCCTGTCGTGCTGTTGGGGGTGCCAATAACAAAAATCCTATATTTATCATAATTCCATGCCATCGTGTTATAGGCAAAAATGGCAGCCTCGTAGGATATGGCGGTGGACTTGATATAAAGTTGAAGCTTCTTGAGCTTGAACAAAATAACATGAAAAAAAGAGCAGGCCTTATCAAATAAAGCTTGCTCTTTTTTTGCTTAAGTTAAAGAAATATTAACTTGAAGACTTATTCCGTTTACATCCATTTCAATACAGAGAACCTTATCAGTGCTTGCATTTGCAGTAAATGCACCTTGAATAAGTGTTGGTGTTGATATATCAACGTTAATGTTATCTCTTGAATAATTTGTTGCAACATTTGCTGTAAGCATGTTTACAAGTTCTGAAATAGCACTTTGAGCCATTTCATTGAAATCATCAACTGGCATTCCCATCATCATCTGCGATGCTACCTTCTTTGCATCATCAATAGATAATCCATAAATTATGTTACCTTTGACATCCCCTATAAGTCCTATTATTATAACAACTCCAGGGCTTTCTATATTCTTGCCTTTTACACTTACTCCCTTTTTGGATATATTAGCAAATCCAAGCTGTGGCATTATATTGCTAACTGATTCTATAACCGGATTTATATGTTTGACATCCATTCGCTTTCACCTCTTCTAAATCCAATATTTAATGAAATATCCCCAAACTGACTCTTTATAACAGCACAGAAATTACATTCAAGTTCTGCTTTTAAAATATTTATTGATTCTCCATGAATTGTTGTAGGTGGTGCGACTCTTAGTCCTAATACCTTGTTCTTTTTATTAAGTATTGAACATCCATTTCCTGCAAACATATTTGCTACTTCTGAAACTACATTTAATACTTCTTCATGATTCTTTGGCTCTCTTCTAAGAAGATTTTCTGCAAACTTTGCAGCTGTTTCATGAGACATGTCCATTATAAGTCTTCCGCTGTATTTTCCTATTATACCCATAACCACTGATATTCCAGCGCTGATAGTTTCTTTGTTTTCAAAACTTTCATTTGTAATTTCAGGAACAGTTTTTGTAAGACGATTAAAGATGTTTAAACATGCTTCCTTATAGGCACCAACGTATAAATCCTGTAATTCCTTGAATAGATCTTCATCTGCCATTACTCTCTTTATAAGAAGAGTCAATTCCTCATTATCTATAGGCTTTTGAACATATCCGCTGATTCCAAGCTTCTTTGCTTTATCTATAAGTTCCTCATCCATCATTGAACTTACAACTATTACTTTTATATTTTTATCTATACTATGTATTGCTTCTGTACATTCAAATCCATCCGTACCTGGTATAGTTAAGTCCATAGTAACCAAATTAGGTTTGCATCTTTCCACTTCAGTTTTAACTTCTTCTAAAGACATGGCTTGTCCCACAACATTGAATCCTTGTTCTTCAAGTACATCGCTTAATAAAGCTATTTGAAATGGAGAATCATCCACTATTAAAATTCTAATATCCTTCACCCTTATCTAACCTCCCATTTATATAAGCACATACATAAAACTGTTTAATCTTTATATATTCATGCTGTTAAGTAATAAAATGATCCTTTTAAATATATTATATTTATTACTATCATATTAATTATATGGTATATATATCATATTTTCAACAATTTTCGAAGAAAATAATACTATACCTGATTTTTATATAAAACATTATTTAAACTTGTCATTTTGTTATTATATTATCTGCAGGATTTTTAAATAATCATCACTGCTGGCCTTATATGTACATTAATAAATAAACAGATGTATATACTTTGAAATAGGGTTAAATGAAAACTATAAAATTTCTATATATGGATGCATTACATTTATATATTATGAATAAAAATTTTATACTATATATAATGAAACTATAATTTTTTATAAAATATATTCAATAATGAAATTATATTATTGTTTTGAAGTTGTTTCTTAAGTTGAGAACTGATAGTTTATTCAATAAAAAAGATACCTCCATAATAATCAGAAATAACAACTACGAACTTTCCAATTTCTTATGAAGGCATCATATATATCTAAATAGCTAATATACAAATTGAGGGGTCAATTTAAAAAATTAACTACAGACGGCTTTTCAATTATGTTAAACAATTTTGTGTATTTTATGATCACTTTATGTTTCCCTACCCGATGAGGATTGAATCATGTAGGGAAACTTTATCTTATCAATAAGTGTATATCTTATTCTTGGCTTGCTAATCTCTTATATGTAGCATATCTTTCCATTGCATCAGCTTCAGTCTTAGCAAATAATTCTTCTGCTTGTTCTGGGAATGCTTTTGCAAGTGATGCATATCTAACTTCACTCATTAAGAAGTCTCTGAAGCTTGCCTTTGGTTCCTTAGAATCTAAAGTGAATGGATTCTTAGTTCCTTTAAGTGCTGGGTTGTATCTGTAAAGGTTCCAGTAACCGCAGTCTACAACGCTCTTTTCTACAGCTTGAGTATTAGCCATACCAACTTTTATACCATGGCTGATACATGGAGCATAAGCTATGATTAATGATGGTCCATCATAAGCTTCTGCTTCTGCTATTGCTTTAAGTGCTTGATTCTTATCAGCTCCCATAGCTATTTGAGCAACATATACATATCCGTAGCTCATTGCCATCATACCTAAGTCTTTCTTCTTAGTCTTCTTACCACTTGCAGCAAACTTAGCTATTGCAGCAGTTGGAGTAGATTTTGAAGACTGACCTCCAGTATTTGAGTAAATTTCTGTATCGAATACTAATACATTTACGTTTTCTCCTGAAGCAAGAACGTGGTCAAGTCCACCGTATCCGATGTCGTAAGCCCATCCGTCTCCTCCGAAGATCCATTGTGATCTCTTCATTAAGAAGTCTTTATCTTCTAAGATAGCTTTAGCAAATTCGTTATTTTCGTTTTCTAATACTTCCATAACTCTTTCTGCTCTTTGTCTTGTAGCTTCTCCTGAATTTTTGTGTTCTATCCAGTCTTCTAATACTGCTTTTGCATCTTCAGAAACTCCAGCTTCAATTGCTTTCTTAGCATTAGCTTCAATTCTGTCTCTTATAGCTTCAACACCGAACTGCATTCCAAGACCAAATTCAGCATTATCTTCGAATAATGAATTTGCCCATGCTGGACCATGTCCTTCTTGATTCTTAGTGTATGAACTTGCTGGTGCTGATGCTCCCCAGATTGATGAACATCCTGTAGCATTTGCAATCATCATTCTATCACCGAATAATTGAGTCACAAGCTTAGCATATGGAGTCTCTCCACAACCTGCACAAGCTCCGCTGTATTCTAATAATGGCTGTTCGAACTGACTTCCCTTAACAGTATTCTTGTTCATTGGGTTCTTGTTCTTAACTTTTTCTATTGTGTAATCCCAAGCTTCAATTTGATCTTCTTGAGTATTTTGTGGCTTCATGATAAGAGCCTTTCCTGGTGCTGGACATACTTGAGCACAGTTTCCACATCCAGTACAGTCAAGTGGAGTAACTCCTATGCTGTATTGTAATGGTTCTTCAGTCTTAAGTGCTCTAGCAGGTACTAATTTAACGCTTTCTGGAGCATTTTCTGCTTCTTCTGCATTTAATAAGAATGGTCTTATTGCAGCATGTGGACATACAAATGCACATTGGTTACATTGGATACATTTTGATGAATCCCATTCTGGAACGTTAACTGCAATGCCTCTCTTTTCGTATGCTGAAGTACCGTGCATGAATGTACCGTCATCCATACCTTCTCTTAAGAATGTTGAAACAGGAATGCTGTCTCCTTCTTGTCTGTTCATTGGTACTACAATATCTTTGATGAATGCTGGAACTTCTTTTTCTGGAGTTTTTTCTTCTTGAGCATCTACAGCATCTTTCCATGAAGCTGGAACTTCAATTTTAATAATTGAGTTTATACCAGTATCAATTGCATCATGGTTCATGCTTACAACTTTTTCACCTTTTTTGCCGTATGACTTAACAACTGCATCTTTTAAGTATTTAACAGCATCTTCTAAAGGAATTATGTCAGCAATTTTGAAGAATGCAGACTGCATGATCATGTTGATTCTTCCACCAAGACCGATTTCTTGAGCTATCTTAACAGCATTTAATGTGTAGAATTCAATTTCATTTTCAGCAATATATCTCTTCATTTCAGCAGGTAACTTAGCATCTACTTCTTCTGGTGACCAGATTGTATTTAATAAGAACTTACCATTTTTCTTTAATCCAGCTAATACATTGTACTTGTAAACATAAGCTTGGTTATGACAAGCAACGAAATCTGCCTTATCAATTAAGTATGGAGACTTGATTTGTTCTTTACCGAATCTTAAGTGAGAAACAGTTATACCACCTGATTTTTTAGAATCGTAATGGAAGTAACCTTGAGCATACATGTCTGTATGATCCCCGATTATCTTGATTGCATTCTTGTTAGCACCAACTGTACCGTCTGATCCTAATCCCCAGAACTTACATGCTGTTGTTCCAGGTTTTGCAGCATCAATTTCAACTACGTCTAATGAAGTGTTAGTAACGTCATCAACTATACCTATTGTGAATCCGTTCTTTGGTTCTTCTTTTTCTAAGTTTGCAAATACACCTGCAATGTGAGATGGAGTTGGATCTTTTGAACCTAAACCAAATCTTCCACCTATGATTTGTGGTGCATTAGCTTTACCAGCGTAGCTTCTTAATACGTCTAAGTATAATGGTTCACCAATTGAACCTGGTTCTTTAGTTCTATCTAAAACAGCTATCTTCTTAACGCTTGAAGGGATAACCTTTAATAATCTTTCTATTGAAAATGGTCTGTAAAGTCTTACTTTAACTAAACCAGTCTTTTGTCCATTTGCATTTAAGTAATCAACAGTTTCTTCAATTACATCTGTAACTGAACCCATAGCAATTATTATTCTGTCTGCATCTTCTGCTCCATAATAATCGAAACAGTGATATTCTCTTCCTGTAAGCTTTGTTATTTCACTCATGTATTCTTCAACTACTGCTGGAATATCATCGTAGAATTTGTTAACAGCTTCTCTAGTTTGGAAATAGATATCTGGGTTTTGAGCTGTTCCTCTTGTTACAGGATGATTTGGATTTAATGCATTGTTTCTGAAGTTTTCTAATGCATCTCTGTCCACTAATTTAGCTAATTCATCGTATTCTAAAACTTCAATCTTTTGTATTTCATGAGAAGTTCTGAATCCATCGAAGAAGTTCATAAATGGCATTCTGCACTTTAATGCTGTAAGGTGAGCAACGGGTGCTAAATCCATAACTTCTTGAACTGAACCTTCAGCAAGCATTGCATATCCAGTTGCACGTGCTGACATAACGTCTTGGTGATCTCCAAAGATATTTAATGATGATGTAGCAAGTGCTCTTGCAGCTACATGAATAACTCCTGGAAGTCTTTCTCCTGCAATCTTGTACATATTTGGCATCATTAAAAGTAATCCTTGTGATGCAGTATAAGTTGTAGTAAGAACTCCAGCTTGAAGTGATCCATGAACAGCTCCTGCAGCTCCAGCTTCTGATTGCATTTCTACAACCTTAACTGGGTGTCCAAATATATTTTTTGTTCCTTTTGCAACCCATTCATCAACATGTTCTGCCATTGGTGATGATGGTGTTATAGGATAAATTGCAGCTACTTCTGTAAAAGCATATGATATATAAGCGGCAGCTGTATTACCGTCCATAGTTTTCATTTTTCTCATCGCGTCTACCTCATTTTCTTTTGTATATTTCTTATTATACGATCTTATTATAAGGTCTGTATTGTAAAGTAACAATTAAATAATAATTATTATTATTTAATCACCTATTCTATATTATATATTCTTTTTCGACATTTGAAAAGTACTATTTGAAAATTTTATGATACTATTTTAAATATTACTATTATAAGTATAAGATTATTATAAAATCAATATTTCTGTTATAGAACTACAACTCATTTTAAGTCGTATATTGTTGTCAGTATATTATTTAATTTTTTAATCATATGAATGATTTTTATCTACAAATAGTAAAGTATAAAACTATAATAATGAGATAAAAATATTTATAGGATATAAGCAATAAATTTATATTTATAATAAAGAATAATAAAATATAGATAATTCTTTTATACTGTATAAATAAAAAATGATTATCATATGAAAAAAATAAAACGTGGTGATAAAATGAAGATCTACTTTATACTTACATCAATACTACTTCTGCTGGATATTTTATGTGCAGTTTCTATTATTTTTATAGAAAAGCGTGATTCAACTACAACGTGGGCATGGCTTCTCGTTCTTGTTATTTTCCCATTCTTAGGTTTCATATTATATATATGTTTTGGCCAGAACATATCAAAGGAAAAGATTTTTTCAAAGAAGGCCAAAATTGATAAGAGTAAGTTAAAGCATATAATAGATAAATTTAATAATAACTCACGATCATCAAACAAAGCACATGATTATATTGATTTGATAAAGATGAATTATAATACGAGCGGAAGTATTTATACTGACAACAATCATGTAAGGACATATACAAATGGAGAAGATAAATTCAGAGATTTATATGAAGATATAAAAACTGCTTCATCATTCATAAATATCCAGTATTATATCTTCAGATGTGATGATTTAGGAACTGAACTTTTAAATCTCCTTGGAAAAAAAGTTTCAGAAGGAGTTGAGGTAAGACTTTTGGCTGATGGAATGGGTTCAAGTTCCCTAAAGAAAAAAGATATAAAATATATAAGGAGCCTTGGCATTAAATTTGCATTTTTCTTTCCAAGCATATTAAACTACATAAATCTTCGCCTAAATTACAGAAACCATCGTAAGATAGTTGTAATTGACGGAAGGATTGGATATGTAGGCGGATTCAATGTTGGAAATGAGTATGTAAACAAAGGAAAGCAGTTTGATTTCTGGCGTGATACACATTTGCGCATCAGTGGAGATGCAGTTCTTGAGCTTTTAAAGCGTTTCACTCTTGACTGGGAATATGCTGCAAAGGAATCCATAGATGAAAAACAGTATGTTGTTGCAAAACTAATGCCTTCTAATGATGAAATCTATGTGTTGAGCGACTTATTTTGTAATGATTCAAATTCAATAACAACAAAAAATAATTCTCATATGTCTGATAATAATACTGAAGAAAAATCTTTTGAGAAGAAAATAAAGACCTTTGACAATGTAGGAATGCAGATAATTTCAAGCGGTCCAGACAACCTTGAGGAATATATAAGGAATGCATATTTGAAAATAATAAACAATGCACGAAAAAATATATATATTCAGACTCCATACCTTGTACCAGATGAACCTATGATTATGGCGTTAAAGCTTGCTGCTTCTTCTGGTGTTGATGTAAGGATAATGGTTCCAGATGAAGCTGATCACTTTTTTATGGCATATGCATTAAATGCTTCAATAGATACTCTCATTAAAAGCGGCGTAAAATTCTATAGATATAAAAAGGGATTCATCCATGCAAAAACAATATGTGCTGACAGTTTAGTGTGCAGCATAGGTACAGCAAACCTCGATATACGAAGCTTCAAGCTTAACTTTGAAATAAATGCTATTATATATGATAATGAAATGGCTGAATATAATGAAGATATATTTATCAAAGATATGAAAGACTGCAGGTTTTTATCCATTGAAGAACATAATAAAAGGGGAATAAAAACAAGAATACTGGAATCACTATTGAGACTTATTTTCCCATTATTGTAACTGGTGGTGAAGAAGGATTAATTTAATTAATCCTTCTTCACTTTCTTTCATCATAACACCTTACTTAAGAAGTAAAATGTAAGAAGTAAAGAGTAAGAGTTAAGGAAAAAACAACAAAGCTGTTTTAATAATCATCATTTAAGAAAGCCTGTAGCTTTCATCCCAAACTATTACTCATTCATTTTTAATTATCACCTAAAATTATGGTTTATCTATTTTCTTACTATTTATGTTTTTGGATTTTATGTCTACATTTAGAATTATTTTTTATTATATAAATATTTTTTCGCATATTATTCTATTTTGTTTTGAGTAATAATTCCTGCTATTTCATCAATAGATGCAAACTTATAAAATTCATCATAATTGTACTTTTCATCTTCCATTACGAGATAGCTTTTGTTGGAGCACTCTATTATTGTCTTTTTTGTGTTTCCGTCTTCAATATTTATAGTGCTCACATACCCACTTTCTTTATTTATCCCGCACACTCCTATAAAGGACTTGTCATAAGTGAATTGTTTTATATATCTGTCTGCTGCTGCACCTACAACTGCGCCTACTTCCACATTGAACTGTCCTCCTACAGTTATGACTCTTGTAGCAATGCATTTTTTAAGCTCCAGTACGATTTCAATCATATTTGTAACAACTGTAATCTTCATGCATCGCTTTTTTATTTCCTTGGATATTTCAAGGTTAATTGTTGATGTATCGAGAAAGATTATGTCTCCCTCTTCAATCAATTGTAGTGCATTTTCTACAATTTTTTTCTTGATTTCAATATTTATATTTTTCCTTTCATCAACCGTCTTTATATCGCTATGATTCCTATTTACAATTGCCCCTCCATAAACTCTTTTCAATTCATTTCTATTTTCAAGCTCCCTTAAGTCTTTTCTTATGCAGTCTTCGCTGACACCAAATTGTACTGAAAGATCCTTTACTGTTACCCTTCCATTTAAATTTACCTGTTCAATAATTTTTGTATATCTCTCCTGAAGAAACATGTAACACCTCTTTAATCACATTTATTTTAATTATTTAATCTTTTCTTATTTGTTATTGTTTGATATTATTATTTCTTGATTTTACTCCTAATTTTTAATATAATCAATAGTAAAGATTGATGAATTATAAAATAGGGTTATAAGATAAACTAAGTTTATTATGACTTAAAACTTAATCAATACTATAATAATCTTAATCTTGTTACAAATAATTATGCGGGGTGTGACAACATGATTAAATTAATAGCCACAGATATGGATGGTACTCTTCTTGATGAAAACAGCAGACTTCCAGAAGGATTCTTTGAAATGCTTGATAAATTAAAAGAAAAAGACGTTAAATTCGTTGCTGCAAGCGGAAGACCTTATGCTACTTTATATGAAAACTTCAAGCCAAAAAGTGACTATCTTGATTATATATGCGACAACGGGTCTTATGTTGTGTTAAATGATAAGGAACCTGTTATAAACGGATTAAAAAAAGAAGTTGTTCATGCAGTAATAAAAGCATGTGAAGATATAGAAAATATTGTAGTTATACTATGCGGAGTTAATGGTGCATATCATATGCCATGTCCACAAAAATTCCTTGATGAAATTGATAAATATTATATACAGAAACACTTAGTTGATGACTTATACTCTGTTGATGATAATATTTTCAAAATTGCAGTATGTGACTTAAACAATTCAGCAGAAAATTCATACAAAATCTTAGAGCCTCTCTTTGGTAAAGAAAATAAGGTTGTAGTTTCTGGAGCTTTATGGGTTGATGTTAATGGAAAAAATGTAAACAAAGGTGAAGCCCTTAGAGAAATTCAGGAAGCATATGATATTTCATATGATGAAACAATGGTTTTCGGTGATTTCTATAACGATATAGAAATGCTCAAGGAAGCTCGTTACAGCTTTGTCATGGAAAATGCCAATGAAGATATGAAGCAATATGGAAACTTCATTGCTAAAAGCAACAAAGAAGCCGGAGTTATACAGGCTATAAATGAATATGTATTAAATGAAGAAACAGCTGTGGTATAATTCATAGCTGTTTCTTTTAAAATTTTTAAAAATATTATTCATTATTTACATAATGTTCTCATATATATAAACATAACTAAAATAGATTTTAATTCTGCTCATCTGGAGGTATATATATGAAATATATTTATGTTAATTATAAATCAAACATGAGAAAATCAATTATTAAGGATAATGATGAAATACAATATGACTACAGTGAGCTTCCTAACATAAAGCACATTGAAAGTTCTTATAAAAATAGTAAAAGTTATGATAATTCATGTGATGGACATACTTCCTGCAAAGTTATAAACATTAATTCATATATTGATAATAAGAAAAATGCTACTGATGAAGAAATCACTCAATTTTTCTTTGACAGTATCCATAAAAATTATATAAAAAACAGAATATAAATATTTCCATACAAAAAAGTGCTGCTTAAACAAGCTTATTAAAAGTTTGGTTCATCTATATATATGTATCCATAAAGATAATTTGTATTATATATTTCTCTATAATTAAAGTATGATCCATGCCATGATGATTCAGATATATATACCTTTCCATTTTCTATCTTTTCAACAATAGCTACATGTCCACATCCACCTGAATTAGGAAGTGAAGATTTCCAAACTGGAAGTGCTCCTACTTTTGGAGTCTGTCCATACTTGTACTTTCCTGTTCTTATATTTGCATTCCACCATTCATAAGCATTTCCTGTAAAGCCTGCATCGTATGGAATATGACCTGTCATTTCCCATATACGTCCATATGCATACCATGTACAGTTTCCTACTATAGGCTTGCCACTGCTATTTGTAAATGGCGGTGATAATTTCGCCTTATAAAATATGTTGTCATCAGAATAATAATGTTTATTGTTCTTTTCAGGACCTGTAGTTCTAATTGGCCCTAACGTTATTGTCCCTGGAGTTGTAGCTAGCTTGGTAAAGCTTATCCACCTACTGCTTGCATAGCCTACCTTATTGTTATATTCAACTTTGTAAAAACCGTTTATTTCTTTTCCTATTACAGTTATTTTGCTGTTTTTAGGTATTGTAGTTATTATTGCTGCATCTGTTGATGGTTTTTCTCTCATATTTAAAGGACTGCTTTCCGTCACAACATATCCAGTTCTTCTTTCTTCTGAGCTGCCAGGTGATGTTATTTCTTCCTTGTCAAGTGCAGGAGTATTTATAGATGAGTCCATTTCAATTAGTGCCCCGCTATTGTCAAATTTGTACTCTTTTCCATCAATATTCACTTTACCTGTAACCATGGCTCCACTTGGCTCAAGATAATATTTCTTTCCATTTAAAGTAAGCCATCCTGTTACCATAGCTCCGCTTGAATTCAAATAATACCACTTTCCATCAGTATCTTTAAACCATCCTATATCCATGGCTCCACTTGGACTTAAATGATACCATTTTCCATCGGTATCCTTAAGCCACCCTGTATCCATAGCTACACATGAACTTAAATG
>JAEWQX010000081.1 GCA_023399035.1 Bacillota bacterium
TATTATTTTTTGCTTTTTTACGTAATTAACCGTCTATATAACAACCATAATTAAATTTTCCCCCATTATAATTTTAGCTTTTATAAAATAGTAATTATTTAAAATAATTCCAGTAATGAATAAAAGCTGGAATATAACTCCAGCTTTTATATATATATTTAACTATTCTATTATTATACCTATAGAATCATCTAGAATTTTTATAGTAATATTCTTGCCATCTATATTTAAATATCTGTCTTCTTTTATATCACTAATTTCATCCAATAACCTTTGTCCATTTCCAGGAAGTACACATTCAAATATCTTCTTTAAATTATCGTTAAACATGTTTCCGTTTTTTCTCAAAGATATAGTGCATGAACCACTATCAAATACATTTACTGCCGCATACTGTTCATTTCCTTCCATTCCATCATACCAGATGTATCTATACATTGATGAATACTTTGAATCTGAACTGTCATAATCAATGATGCGTTCCACAGAACTATATCCAATATTTTTAATTGCTGAATTTACATCATTGTTATCACGCACTATATTTACAGGCAGAGAATTTGTCCATGCTCCATTATCATTTAAGTAATAATCTCCGATATAACACCCATGAGCCATTTTTCCATCACCATATAGGTAATACCAGTTATTATTATCTAAAATCCATCCTGTCTGCATTATTCCATCATGGTTAAAATAATACCAACTGCCATCATTATCTTTAAACCAGTTTGTTTTCATAGCACCATCTTTTACATATATCCATTGTCCATCATTGCAATGCCATCCGTCCGAATAACTGGATACTTTATTTCTTTTAGATCCCGATGCATATACATCATCTGTATTTACTGAGATTGCTATATTAAGTGCTGCTAATAATAATGCTAACTTCTTTATATTTTTTTTCATAATGTTATCACCTCATAATTCATCGTTATTATAAAACCATATAATAAAGTTTCCTATATCTCTGCATATAATATTATATCACCCAATTGCCAATATTTATTGAATTCATATAAATTTAAGACCTGCTTAATATTATATACAAGTCCTTACCTTTAAGTATTCTCTCAAAATATAATCAGCACATTCTCTCTTATCAAAATAATGTTCTTCAAATCTATAAACTGGCATTATACCCATTAATGAATTTGTTAAGAACATTTCATCAAAGCTGCATACTTCATGAGGATAAATAACTTTTTCTTCAACATCATATTTTTTCATAATATATTTTCTCATTGTTCCATCAAGAATCCCGCATGATGAAAATGGTGTTACAATCTTCTTATCCTTAACAAAAAATATATTTGTTGTTGCACCTTCTGTAAGCTGACCTTTTGAATTTATAAATACAGGTTCATCATATCCTTTTTTACATGCGCTTCTTTTTTCTAAAATATTATCACCATAATTTAGAGATTTTATATATGTAAATACTGAGGTTTCATTCCTAACAACAGAACTTAATCCTGTCGAAAATCCAATTTTATATTTATCTTGTGTATAATTATTCTCTCTGCATTGATATATTGTATTTTTCTCTGAAACTATAATTTTAAGCACTCCATTTTTCATTGGATTTTCTTTTATATAGCTATACACTTTTTCCTTTGTAACTTCCATTTTAATATGCAGAACCTCTGCACCATGTCTAAGCCTGTCAAGATGATAATCAAGCAGTACTGCATGATTATCAATTACTGATATTGTTTCAAATACTCCTAACCCAAATGAATAGCCCTCATCAAATATAATATCCATTTTTTCTCCTTTTACTTCATTGCTTCTAATAATGCTTTTGCTTTCTGTAATGTTTCTTCATATTCAAATTCTAAGTCTGATTCACAGGTAATACCGCCTCCCACTCCAAGGTAATAGTGATCATCTTTATAAAGTGCTGTTCTTATTATTATGTTTAAATCACAATTTCCATCTAGAGTAATATATCCAAATGATCCTGTATAAATTCCACGGCGTCCATTTTCAAGTTCATCTATTATTTCCATTGCTCTTATCTTAGGAGCACCTGTAATAGATCCCCCTGGAAAAGCTGCCTCTATAAGATCAACTACATTTAATTCTTCTTTCAGCTTTCCTCTTATTTCAGATACAAGATGAAATACTGTTGCATATTCTTCAACAGTAAACAGCTCATCAACTATGACTGACCCCTTTTCACAAACCCTATTCAAATCATTTCTTTCAAGGTCAACAATCATAAGCAGTTCACTTCTATCCTTTTCAGAATTCTTTAATTCATTTCTAAACTCATTATCCTCTTTTAAATTCTTTCCTCTAGGTCTTGTTCCTTTTATGGGTCTTGTGCTTATTATTGAATCCTTCATTTTTAGGAATCTCTCTGGTGATGCACTGACTATCTTAAAATCACCATAATTCATGTATCCTCCAAATGGTGATGGATTATTACTTCTGAGAGTTTTAAATACACTATACGGCGGCTTTCTGCTATGAACCTTAAGCTGCTGTGTCATATTACCTATATATACATCACCTTCTATTATGTACTGTATCATCTTATCTACTACATTTTTATATTCATCTTTTTCAAAATTTGCAGATACTTCAATCTCATAATCAGAATTGTTTATTTGAAATTTATCCTTATATGATTTTATTTTATTTTCTATTTCTCTGACTGATTTAATTGAATCTTCTACTACACCATTTCCAATTATGTATGTTTCTTTATTTTTAATGTCTTCAATTATGAAATTATCATAAAAGTTAAATATACATTGAGGCACATTAGTATCATCCTTATGCCTGGTAGATATATTTTCATTTTTTCTTCCATAATCATATGATAAATATCCTATAGCACCTGATACTATTGGAAGATCAGTATCATTATAGTCTTTGTTTTCATCAATATATTTTTTTAAATATTCCTCAAATGATAATTTGCTGTGTTTTCCATTGACATAAAGATCATTTTCTATAACAGTTAAGTTCAAATAAGAATTTAAAGCAATAATAGAGTAATTCCCCATATTATTTTCTAAAGAAGAATCTAAGAATACTGCATTATTTTCTTTATAAAAAATATCAAATATATCGCCTGCTTTTTTATAGTCATCTAATTTTAATATAAATCTATTCATGATCTTTCCACCATTCTTCACTTAAGTTTATAAAATTTCTAAGCAGTTCATGACCATACTGAGTCATTACTGCTTCAGGATGAAATTGAACTCCATAAACTGGATATTCCTTATGAGAAACTGCCATTATTGCATTATCCTCGCTCCTAGCATCAACCTTCAAATCATCTGGAAGACTTTTTTCCTCTATTACAAGTGAATGATATCTTGTCACTAAATATGGACTTTCAATATTTCTAAAGAGATTTTCTCCATTGTGGAAAATCTTAGTTACCTTTCCATGCATAGGCTTACTTCCTTTTTCAACAACAGCACCATATTCATATCCTATTATCTGATGTCCAAGACAGACGCCAAGAATAGGAATTTTATTCGAGAATTTCCTAACAACATCTCTGCATATTCCGCTATCTTTTGGACTTTTAGGTCCTGGTGATATTATTATTCCCTTTAAATTATTCATTTGTGAAATTTCATCAATTGTTATTTTATCATTTCTTACTACTTTTACATCTTCATTTAATTCATCAAGATACGCCTTAAGGTTATATACAAATGAATCATAATTATCAATCATTAAATACATCTTTATCTCCTTATATTCAGAAATCATTTTACTAAGTATAATATACACTATTAATTATGTTAATGAAATTAAATATAATTATATAATCTAAGATTTCTTATCGAAATTTTCACAATAATATATTAATTAACTTAAATACAAATTATAAACATAAATTCTGGATAATATAACTGCCCCTTGTTTGACTAACAAGGGGCAGTTGCATTTAATTATATTCTTGAGATACCTTAAAATAATTATTCTTATCATTTCTCTTTATTACTTCAACAAATGCCTTAACAATTTGCGGATCAAAGTGTGTTCCACTGCATCTTTCAAGTTCTAATATTCCCTCACTATAACTCTTCCTCTTATTGTAAGGCCTATTTGATGTCATTGCATCAAAACTATCAATGACTGTAAGGATTCTCGCAAGATATGGAATTTCTTTATCTTTCAATCCATTGGGATAACCTGTTCCATCATATTTCTCATGATGACTTATAATTAATGGAATAAGCATTTGTAATGATTTAACTGATTTTATTATTTCTACCCCATTAGCAGGATGTTCCTTAAGTACTTCCCACTCATCATTTGTAAGTCTCATTTTCTTTATCAATATATCTTTACTAATATTTATCTTCCCTATATCATGCATATAAGCTCCATAAATTAATATATTTTTATCATTTTCACTTAACTTTAATTTATCAGCCAGCATTCTTCCATATGCTACAACTCTTTCTACATGTCCATAAGTATATCTATCTTTAGCATTTATAACACTTATTAAAGTTTTTATTGATGTTACAAGTTCTATATCTTTCTCATCAATATTGGATTTGATTTCATCTAGTATTGATACATATGCTTCAACTCTGTTTTTGTAGAAAAATTTTGCTCTGTACAAAGCATCATCCGCACTTTTTATCAAGTCAATATCATTTTGTGCTTTATCAGGGTAAACTGATACACCTATAGAAACTGTCAATTTCCCATTTGGCTGATTTTCCTCACCATCGAAATGTGAATTTTCTATTTCTTTTCTCAAATTTTCAGCAACATCTAATGCTTCTTCTTCAGTAGTATCTGGTAATATTACAGCAAATTCCTCTCCTCCATATCTTGCAGCAACATCTCCATCCCTTATATTTAATTTAATTATTTCTGCTACCCTTTTTAATACATAATCACCCTTTTGATGACCATATATATCATTATAGTTCTTAAAATAATCTATATCTATAAAAATCATTGATACAGGACTCTTTGCCTTTTCTCCGATTTTGATTTTCTCCATCAGTATTTCACAGAAATATCCATGATTATTAAGTTCAGTTAGCCAGTCAATATTTATAAGGCTTTCCAGTTTTTCTATGTGTTGATTTTCTATTTTAACATAAAACCCCAACGGCCAAGCAGTTAGAAAGAATACTCCTGCTAAAATTAAATCATCCTGAAAATAATTACTTACTTCAGTACTTGGTATTAAGAGAATATCCATCGCTAAAATAATAAAAGTTGCAAAAGTTGATGCTATTAGTCCCTGCTTCATTCCAAATTGGATTGTCGTTGTTATTATTATAAATAAATATAAAAGCTTATATTGTGTTTCTTTTAATCCACATATTAATATTATTACAGAAAAAATAACAATAAATAAAGACGTTTCAATATTACTCAAAGTTGATTTACTAGTATAAATTTTGTTCTTATTTGAAAAAGTCCATATATAATAAGTTAAAATTATTATTATCATTGGTACACAAAAAAATACATATTGATTACATTCTTTCATGTCTAATAAAGCTGCACTAATGCTTGTATTAAATGTTCTACATAAAATTATACCAATAAATAAAAGTGATGATACTTTTACTATAGATACTATATCATTTATTTTGTTTTTCTTATCATTTTTTACATTTCTCATATAATAATCCCTCATAAAAAAACTGCATTATATATTTTTAATAAGTTATCTACAATTTTTTATCACTGTACCTTCCTAAATGTTAGAATAATAACTAAATGAGATCAATAAATGATCTCATTTAGTTATTATTCTTCTCTTAAACTTTTAGGTTCTTCTGGTTGATAATGTCCCCAGAAACATGCTGAAGTAGCTACTATTGAAGCTATTACAGTAGCAAATGTTGCTAATCCCATTAAAATCTTATGTTTCATTCATTTCACCCACTTTCAATGTATTTCTTTAGTTAAATATTATCTAACTTTCCCAATATTAAATGACCCTTTTCAGTTAACGAAAATACCTGCCATATTAATCCCATATAAATACACATTGAATAAGTTAAAAATACATATTTTCCAGTTAATAAATATGCTGATATATTAATTATTACAATCCCTAAATATATAGTTGTTATAATGATTGATTTTTTTTTCAGCTTAATTTTCTTTTTCGGATTTTTAATTGGCTTAGATGGACTATCTACAGGTGCTAATTTATAAATAATATAGTAAGCATATACAAAGACACTAATGCCTATTAATAAATTCAAGTCACATTTCACACTTATTCTCTTTGCTATCAATGCCATTAGAATAGTGCTTATGGTTCCTATAACTGCACACCTTTCAGGAGAACTTGCATGAACTCCTCCTGACGTTTTCCTCAATATACTTGTTGTAAATGATATTATTAATGCTTCTAAAAAGACATTAAATATTGCACCAAAAAATGCTACTAATACTATACATATAATCATATGTATAAAAGCAAATATACCGTAATTAATTACAGATTTTTTTTCTTCATCTAAATTTAACTCTATAGCAATATAATCTGAAATATTTCTGCACACTTCTTCAATCTTCACAGCATTTATATCTCCCTTTTTTTAAATAATAGATTGTAGTAACTATTGCAAAGCATATTATCGATGGAAGACCACATACTGTTTTTAATACTACATCCGCCATTATTGTTTCTAATCCGTCTTTAAAAACAATATTTAATATAAATACATTAAACCATTCACATATAAATAATCCTATTGTTATTATCAATGAAGATTTAATTGATAAAATTATATCTGCTTTGTTTATTCTATCCATAATAATAATCATTATAAATATTCCAAGTATAGTATTTACTCCGTAATTTATTGGTAACATCCTTACTCCATATTCAAATATCCCAAACATAATACTTGAAATGACATACCTCTTTATACTAATTTTCATATTACATAATGCAAATAAGGCAAACATTAATATAAATGCTTCTGGAATTATTCTTACTAGGAACTCAAATAATGTTAATCTTAACAACTAGATTTTCCCCTTTCACTATTAATTTTTTTTATAGAATTGTATATAATCATGAACACAAAAATCCTCATACATATATCTCCTATACTTAGAATCGTATATCCCAAATCTATAAAATCTGTTAAAAACTTAACTTTAGTTTCAGAAGAGCCCAGGATATGAATATCATTTATCATCTGATATTTTTCTAAAGTAGCCCGTCCAGTTAAATATGATAACGATTGATATACAGGCATAAATCCACCATTAGCTTTTATGGCTATATCATTTAATACTCCTCCTAAAATAACAAAGAAGGATCCTTTTATAGCTGTAGTATATAATTCATATCTATATACCAGCAATAAATAACACATTAAATATATAGAGGTGAACTTGTTAATAACTTCAATGACTCCATAATATCCTTCAAAAGAAATAACTTGTCCCAAAAGTGTAATTACTTCAAATATAATTATTGGATAAATTGCCCACGAAGAAAATATTCCTATTATTTTATTTCCTTTCAGCTTTGCATATAATAAAGCTAATATTATTGTCTCCGGCATATTGCCTCCTTAAATTATTATATAACACTTATTATGTTAACCTTACATTATTATATATTATATTACTTTTTTTCCTTTTTTCTACCTTTTAAGTAATTATTACATATTATTCTATAAAAATATTATTTATGATAACTATTCATACAGTATACGAGGATTTATATATTTATAAATAAAAAAATAACACATAAGCTTAATGTACTTTCATACAAAAACTTATGCGTTATTTTCACCAAAACTACTATGGTGCAGGTGACGGGACTTGAACCCGTACGCCTCGAAAGCACAGGCTCCTTAAACCTGCGTGTCTGCCGATTCCACCACACCTGCATATCTTACTTAAATAATAATAATCTATTTTTCTTATTTTTTCAAGTATTTTTAATAATATTGTGAAAGAATCAGCTAACTCTACTAATTCTTTCACAATTATGTCCTGTAATTATACTAAAAAATGAACATTCCAAACACTTTTTATTAATTCTAATATTTTGTTTACATCAAAAATACTTTCATCTTTTCCATAAAGATATTCATATACATTATAATAAGTATTTACCTTGTCTACATACTTTTTAGTTTCTCCAAATGGTATGTATTCAAGTTCTTTTCCATTGCTTGAATATTCCTTATCACTCAGCCAGTTCTGCACATTCGTCGGTCCTGCATTATAAGCTGCAATCATAAGATCCCTATTGTTATCGAACATATCACCAAGCCATCTTAAATACCAGCATCCCATTTTTATATTGTATTGTTCATCATATAGATCATCTTTTGAAAAAGTAGCATATCCCATTTTATCAGCTGCCCATTCTCCAGTTTCAACTGTTATCTGCATAAGTCCAACTGCATTCTTATGTGAATGGGCATTATCATCAAATTTGCTTTCAGTTTTTATTACCGATAATACAAATAATGGATCTAAATTATATTGTTTGCTGTAAATATCAACATATTCCTGATATTTATAAGGAAAAAACTTTTCTTTAATAACATACCTAGAACCTGCTACGACTGCTAATAAAACTATTAGTAAACAAAAAATCTTTCTTAGGAATTTCATCATTTTCTCCTTATCTAGCTTATTAATTTAATAAAATCAATCAAATCATATACCTGCTTCTGTGTCTCAATTAAATCACCATTATTATCAATTATTATATTGGCAAACTCTTTTTTCTGTTCAACAGGCATTTGAGAATTTATTCGGCTCACAGCATCAGACTTTGTAAGCTTATCTCTTTCTATTATTCTCTTTATTTGAACAGAATTATCTGCTACAACGAGTATTACATAATCCATCTCCAAATGCAAGTTATTTTCTATTAAAGTAGGTGCATCAAGAATTACTATCTTTTCACCCTTCTTTTCATATCTCTTAAATTGATTTTCTATTTCCTCTTTTATATAAGGAATTATTATTCCTTCATATTTTATTCTCTGCTTTGGAAATCTGAATATGTGATTTCCAAATTCTTTTCTTCTGAATTCTCCTCTCCAGTCAAAAAAACCAGAACCAAACTGTGTGCGTATTATATCTAGTATTCTTGGATTCTTTTCAAGGACTTCCCTTGCTATTAAATCCGCATCTATAACCTTAAAACTTTCAGTTGAAAGTATTTTTGACACTGTACTCTTTCCAGTACCAATTCCCCCTGTAAGTCCGATTTTAATCATATTTATACCACCTTTTTTCAGTTAACACTTAGCAATTAACAGCTGCAATTAAATATATTATACATTATCATGATGAATAATATATTTATTGCATTATCAATTGTATAATAAGTTAATTATTATTTAGCCTCATACCATGTCTTTCCTGTATTTAAATCAACATCAAGGCCAACATTGAGTTTAACTGCATTTTCCATTTCATCTACTACAATTTTCTTTACTTCTTCAAGTTCATCTTCTTTTACATTTAATATAAGTTCATCGTGAACCTGAAGTATTAATCTGCTGTTTAATTTTTTCTCTCTTAATTTGTTATAAACATTTATCATTGCAATCTTTATTATATCTGCAGCACTTCCTTGAATAGGTGCATTCATTGCAAGTCTTTCACCTAATGCCTTGACTATTTTGTTCGATGCGTTGATTTCAGGTATGAATCTTCTTCTATTTAAAATAGTTAATACATATCCATCCTCTTCTGCATCCTTTACGATGTTTTCTAAATATTCTTTTATCTTTGGATATCTATCAAAATATATATTCATGTATTCCTGTGCTTCTGATTTTGGAATCTTTAAATCCTGTGATAAGCTGAATGCACTTATACCATAAACAATACCGAAGTTTACTGCCTTTGCCCTGCTTCTCATAAGTGATGTGACTTCATCAACTGGAACCTTAAATACCTCTGATGCAGTCTTTGTATGAATATCACTGTGATGCTTGAATGCATCAATCATATTTTCATCCCCTGCAATATGAGCTAATACTCTTAGTTCTATCTGAGAATAATCGCATGAAAGCAGAGTATCTCCTTCTGCTAACGGTATAAATACCTTTCTTATTTCCCTGCCAAGTTCATGTCTTATAGGTATGTTTTGAAGATTCGGATCTGTACTTGATAATCTTCCTGTTGTTGTTACAGTTTGATTAAAATTTGAATGTATCCTTCCATCTTCCTCTATAAAACTTTTTAATCCTTCAACATATGTTGAATTTATCTTTGTTATCTGTCTATAATACATTATCTTTGGTATTATATCATGTTTATCTGCTAGCTTTTCTAAAACTTCCTGATTTGTTGAATATCCTGTCTTTGTCTTCTTTATCACTGGAAGATCGAGCTTTTCAAATAAAATCTTACCAAGCTGCTTAGGTGAACTTACGTTAAATTCCTCATCTGCAAGTTCATATATTTCTTTCTGCGTCTTTGCAATTTCGCTGTCAAACTTAACTTTAAGTTCATCAAGCATATCTTTATTGACATTGAAACCGATGCTTTCCATAGAAGATAATACAAATATTAATGGATGTTCAACCTCATAGTAAAGTTTATCCATTTTTTCATTTTCTATATCAGTTTTTAATATGTCATATAGTTTAGGTATGTATGTTCCTAAAATTCCTTCAAATTCATCTCCGCTTCCATCTACTTCTTCTTTTATATACTTATCAATTAAATCTGTTAAATTATATTTGCTTTGAGATGAATCTAGTAAATATGCTGCTATTGCAGTATCAAAGTCAAATTCCTTGATAGTTATATCATTCTTATTTAAAAATGTAACCAGGTTTTTACCATCATGAATTACCTTTTTCACCTTATCATTTTCCATTACATTTTTTAATATCTCTGTTGCTTTATCATTATCTTCTTCATAAATCTTCTTAAAATATATAATATTACTTATGTTGTCTTCACTTATAATAAGATGCTCTAAATTAAGCTTTGAGTATACTGCTGCATCATTTAAAGTATAACTTATATAAATTCTATCCTTGGCATTATTCATAAGTTCTGAAAATGCTTCTATAGTATCTATATTATTTATCTTTTTATTACATTCCTTTTTTTCCTCAATATTTTCACAATCATTATCACTACTATTTATATCATTTAAACTTAATGACTTAAATTCAAGTTTCTTGAATTCCTTGTTACCTTCTTCTATGTTGATATTAAGTTTAAGGGCATCCTTGTTCAAATCACCTAAATCAATATCACGTTTAATTATTGCAAGCTTCTTGCTTATCATTGCTGACTGCTCTCCAACAACTTCCGTATCGCTTGTTTTTAAAAGATAAGATAAAGGTGAACGCTTTATTCCTAATTTAGTTTTCCAGTAATCCTTTATTTCTTTTTCCTGCTTTTTATCAAGATTTCTTATATTATCATATAAGTTTTCAACAGTACCATATTCATTTATTAAAGGAACTGCACTTGCTTCACCAACACCTGCTACACCTTTTATATTATCTGATTTATCTCCTACAAGACTCTTTAAATCAGCAACCTGTTCTGGCTTGATTCCATATTCATTTTTTACAAGTTCAGGTGTAAGTTCAAAAGATTTATCTGGAATATTAGCAGAAGCCTTTTTAATTTCGTATTTCTTAAACAAATCATCTGCTTTGTCCTGAGTTGTAAACATAAGCCAAAGCTTTGTATTTTCGCTTACAAGCTGTAAGTAATCAGTATCCTTTGTAAGTATTCTTACAGGCATTTCATTTTCCATCTTAGAAGCAACACTTCCACAGAAATCATCTGCTTCATATCTTTTGTCCATAAACTGAACTATGTTCATCTTATCAAGTATTTCCTGACATAATTTAAACTGTTCCTTAAGAGGAGATGGGGTTTCACCTCTTGTACCCTTGTAATCACTGTCTATTTCTCTTCTGAAGGTATCTCTACTCAAATCCCATGCTACAGCTAAGTGGGTTGGTTTTTGTTCCTTCAATATCTTTAAAAGTGTTCTCATAAAGCCATATATAGCATTAGTATAAACACCCATAGATGTCTGCATTATTTTGCCATAAAATGCTTCTCTTTCTTCATTTGTCTTAGCAAACATTATTTCACGAGGTAAATTCCCATAATATTGCGTGCTGAGAAGACTTGATCCATCTATAAGCAATAAGTATTCTTTATCCATTCCTGCATCTTCCTTTTCGTAACAATTATATATAATAGTTTTCTCTATCATACAAATATTATTTCTCTTTATACATTATAAACTCTATTATATCAAATTTAATCATCCATTATCTGAAAAAAGTTATAATACTGATAATTTTTTTCTAGCTGGTAAAGATATTATTAATTTGATAATATTTCTGATTAATGCAATAATAATATCAACAAAAAATAATGAGGTGAAAAAAATGTTCAAAGATTTACTATTAAAATACGCAAGACTTGCAGCACTTAAGGGAATAAATATTCAAAAAGATAAGATGCTTGTTATTAACAGTCCAATTGAATGCAGTGAATTTGCACGAATGATTGCTGAAGAAGCATATAAAGCTGGTGCTTGCGATGTTGTTATAAATTATAATGATGAAAAATTCAATAAAATAAAATATGAAAATACTTCAACTGAAATTTTAGCTTTCACTCCGCAGTTTGAAAAAGATAAATATAATTACTATGTTGAAGAAGGTGCTTCATTCTTAAGCATTTCAGCTTCTGATCCTGATCTTTTAAAAGATATTGATTCTTCTAAAATAGCTACAGTACAAAAAAGCCGTCGTGAAGCTTTAAAAAGATATTATGAAGCCTGTAATTCAAATGAAAATGCATGGTGCATAGTTTCAGTTCCAACTAAAGGATGGGCAGAAAAAGTTTTTAAAGATACAGATTCAGAAGAAGCTGTTGAAAGGTTATGGGATGCAATATTTACAGTAATGAGAATAAAAGAAGATGATCCTGTTGAAGCATGGAACAGACATTTAAAAATTCTTGATAAGAAAGTCCGCGAATTAAATGATCATAACTTTAAATATCTACATTTTAAAAATTCCCTTGGAACAGATTTAAAAGTTGAACTGGTTAAAGACCACATATGGTGCGGCGGTGAAGACACAACTAAAAATGGAATTGAATTTATAGCAAATATGCCTACTGAAGAAGTTTTCACTACGCCAAAAATGGATGGTGTAAATGGAATTGTCTATAGTTCTAAACCTTTAAGCTACTGTGGTAATCTAATAGATAAATTTTCACTAACTTTTAAAGATGGAAAGGTTGTAGACTGCACTGCTGAAACTGGACTTGATGTATTGAAAGAAATAATCAAAACTGATGAAAATTCATGCCGCCTTGGTGAAGTTGCATTAGTTCCTTATGATTCACCTATTTCAAATTCAAATATAATATTCTTCAACACATTATATGATGAAAATGCTTCATGCCATTTAGCACTTGGTTCTTCTTATCCATCATGCATAAAAAATGGTGAAAACATGAATAAAGAGCAGCTATTAGAAGCAAAAGCAAATTCATCACTGGCTCACGTAGACTTTATGATTGGAACTGAGGATACAGAAATAATCGGTGTAAAAGAAGATGGAACTGAAATTCCTTTATTTAAAAATGGAAACTGGGCATAAATTTATCCAGCATTCAAAACTTATATAAATAGTTAATGCAGTGCTAATTTACAAGCACTGCATTGTTATTTTATATTTAAATAAATATCTTAAGCACGTCTTTTCTTAGATCTATCAATATTTTCAAAATGTATTCTAAGTTCATTATTTAAGACTTCAATAATATTTTTAAAGGTTCTCTTAAAAGCACGTCTTGCAAAAAACCTCTGGATATATAAAGTTGCAAGTTGAACAAACTTTTGTGTTGTCTGTTTCTCTGAAATAGTAAGTTTTGTAGTTCCGTCTTTCTGACCAACAAATGTATATGTTGATACACATTTTGAATATTCATTTGATGTAGTTATTTCATATTTACCATTCTTCTCATATCCTGTTATTTCAACAGTACATCTTATTGGCTTTGCGCCACCTGTTGTAATATCCTTTTCTATTTTGCATCCTACTGGATTATCTTCATTAAAATCACTAAAATCTCTCTTTGCATTTTTTATAAAATGATTGAAAACATCTTCTACTTCATAATTTACTATGCCTGTCATCTTCATATTAGAACCCTCCCTTATTTCCTCATATAGGAATTTAAACGTATCCATAAAGTCTTATGTAAATGTTAACCCCCTATATTTTCAATTATATATTATAGTTTCATAAAAATCTATTAAGTGTATATTAAAATCAGAGTTTAATTTACAATATAAGTAAAGTGGTTTTTCTTATATGTTTTTTTACATTATAAAAAAGTGCTAACAGCATAACTGTTAGCACTTGGCTACCGTGGTAAGACTCGAACTCACAACATACAGAACCAGAATCTGTCGTTCTACCATTGAACTACACGGTAACATTTCTTGCCTCTCGACAATATTTATTTTACACAATTATTTCATAAATTGCAAGTATTTTTATAAGAAAATTTTTTTCTTAAGTAAAACTCCAATTTTTGTTATAAAATAATAAATCCCACAAAAGTTATTGACATTTTTTTCCTAAGAATTTATACTTTATTTTAATAATTGAAACTAAATAAATTTTTAAATAAAAGAAGCAATGGTGTGGATTTATTATTCTTCACCTGCTTCTTTTATTTTTATTTAAAAGCATTTTTCAATTAATTATCAATTTTTAAGGGGGTCTTTATTTATATGAAAAAAATAATTTCTTTAATTTTAGGGGCAGTTCTTTCTTTATCCTTCACTGGATGCGGTGCATCAAATGGGTCATCATCTTCCACATCTAATTCTGCTTCTGGTTCTGGTGATACCATAGAGCTTGGTATAATCTCACCGTCAACTGGAGAGCTTTCTGTTTATGGTCAGTCAGTAAACAATGCTATGGCACTAGCTATTGAAGAAATTAATAGCAAAGGAGGCGTCCTTGGAAAACAGCTTCATGCTACTTATCTCGATGACAAGCATGATACTGCCGAAGCTGTAAACTGCTACAATAAATTAGCTGGTCAGGGTGTATCTGCCATAATTGGTTCTGTAGCTTCTGCTGATACTTCTGCAATTGCTTCCGTAGCATCTAAAGATAATAAACTTCTACTTACTCCAACAAGTACAAACGATGATATCACAAAATTAGGTAAATGCATATTCAGAGCCTGCTATACAGACTCACATCAAGGAGAGATAATGGCCAAATTTGCTAGTGAAAAATTAAATGCAAAAAAAGCCGCAATTCTCTACAACACTACTGATGAGTATTCAACAGGATTAAAGGATTCATTTGAAAGTTCTTGTAAGGATCTTGGAATAGATTTAATAGCTACTGAGGGTTATGGCAAAGGTGATGTTGATTTCAAGACTCAGCTCACAAATATATCATCATTAAATCCAGATGTTCTATTCGTTCCTGATTATTATGGTACAGATACATTAATAGCATCTCAGGCAAGAGCTGCAGGATATACAGGTCCAATACTTGGTGCTGATGGCTGGGATGGAACTATAGAAGCCACTGATTCAGGTTCAATAAAAAACTTAGACAATTGTTTCTATTCAAATCACTATTCTTCTGAAGATACTTCTGAAGTAGTTCAAAATTTCATAAATGCATATAAATCTAAATATGGAGACACTCCTAATGCACTTTCTGCTCTTGCATATGATTCTGTCTACATGGTTTCTGCCGCAATTGAAAAAGCTGGTACTGCTAGCGATGATGATGCAATAATAAATGCTATGACAGGATTGAGCTACACTGGTGTTACAGGAAAGATTTCTTTAGATTCAAATGGTGATCCAGATAAAGGTGCTGCAATTATTGAAATAAAAGACGGTAAAGCAACTTGGAATTCAACAGTTGAATAAATTAAATTATTGATAGATATATTTTCAAATAATAATCAAAATAAATAAGCTTTTGGATGTCTTAAATTTAATATATTAAATTTGAAATTCTCTCTATCCTCCTTTTATATTAATTTAAGACATCCATTTTATATAACTTGAAAGGATGTGGCCTTATGAGTGATTCTTTAGTCATACTTATTAAGCAATTAATAAATGGTATACAGCTCGGTAGTGTTTATGCTCTTGTTGCCCTGGGATATACCATGGTTTATGGAATAATTAAATTAATCAATTTTGCTCACGGTGACTTTATCATGGTTGGAGGATATATAATTGTTTTTTCAATTCCCTTTTTGACAAGCATGGGAATTTCTATCTGGCTGTCAGTAATTCCTGCTGTTATATTATGTGCAGTTTTAGGTATGTTTGTTGAACGCATTGCCTATAAACCGCTCAGAAATGCCAGCTCCTTATCATCACTTATCACAGCTCTTGCCGTAAGCCTTCTTCTTGAAAATCTATGTCTCGTATTATTTTCATCTTCACCAAGATCCGTACCAGAGCTTTTTTCAGCCGGTACTATAGACTTTGGCAGTATACAGCTTAATGGTAATTCTATATTGACTATAATAATAAGCATACTTGTTATGATCACACTGCAGTTATTTGTCAAAAACACAAAAATGGGAAGTTCAATGAGGGCTGTATCTGAAGATAGAAATGCTTCAATTCTTATGGGTATTAAAGTGGATAAGACTATTTCCCTAACCTTTGCAATAGGTTCAGGCCTTGCCGCAATAGGTGCATTGATGTACTGCAGTGCATATCCTAAAGTCGAACCATACATGGGCATGATGCTTGGCTTAAAAGCATTCATTGCTGCTGTTCTTGGCGGCATTGGAAGTATTCCTGGCGCCATGTTTGGCGGATTTGTAATTGGTATTGTTGAAAGTCTTACAAAAGCGTATATAAATTCCCAACTTGCTGATGCTTTTGTTTTTGGAATCTTAATTCTTGTATTACTCGTAAAGCCTGCTGGGATTATGGGTAAAAATATCGGCGAGAAAGTGTAGGTGATAACAATGACTGCTCCAAAAGAAAAGTTAAAAGGAGATCTAATAAATATAATAGCCATAACTCTTGTATTCTTACTATTGTTTGTATTAGTACAATTTAAAATTATAGGAAGTTATTTTCAAGGAATAATCATACTTGCCTGTATCAACATAATCCTTGCAACATCCCTTAATATTACTACAGGTTTTCTTGGACAAATTGCTTTAGGGCATGCTGGTTTCCTTGCAATTGGTGCTTATTCTTCTGCACTTATATCAATGTCTCTTTCAGGTTCTGGAATTCCTGATATTATTAGATTCCTAATTGCAATTATTGCTGGCGGAATATTATCTGGTATCTGTGGATTTTTTGTCGGTATTCCTGCCTTACGTCTTAGAGGTGATTATCTTGCCATCATAACTCTTGGATTTGGTGAAATAATCCGTGTTATCATTTTAAACTTAAAGATAACTGGTGGAGGAAAATCACTTATGGGTATTGATAATCTTTCTAATATATACGTGGTCTTCTGGATTACGGTTTTTATTGTATCAATTTTATTTACTTTTGTACGCTCAAAATATGGTCGTGCAATTATGGCTATAAGAGAAGATGATATTGCTTCTGAAGCTTCTGGAATAAATAACACCTATTATAAAGTGCTTGCATTTACAGTAGCATCATTTTTTGCTGGAATTGCTGGTGGAATTTATGCTCACTATTTAACTGTACTTAATGCCAGTGGATATGGATTCATGAAATCTACTGAATATGTAGTTATGGTTGTCTTAGGCGGTATGGGTTCATTAACAGGTTCTATAGTTGCTTCAATTATTCTTACAATACTTCCTGAAGCCTTGAGAGCATTTTCAGAATATCGTATGCTTTTATATTCAATAGTATTGATTATTGTCATGATATTTAAACCATCAGGGTTACTAGGAACACATGAATTTTCTTTAATAAAACTCCCTATATATGTAAGAACACTTAAACATTATGTTAAAAACAGGTTATCTAAGAATACTGAAAATTCAGATACTACAACAGTAAAGGATGGTGTTAAGCTATGATAAAAGAACCTGTCTTAATAGCAAAAAATCTTGGAATAACATTTGGTGGATTAAAGGCTGTAAGTAATTTTAATCTTGATATCAATCAAGGTGAGCTTGTCGGTCTAATAGGACCAAATGGTGCTGGAAAAACTACTATTCTTCATACAATTACAGGACTTAAAGGATCATCTTCAGGTGAAATATCCTATAATGATAATAATTTAATAAAAATAGATCCAAGCAATATTGTTACTCTTGGAATAGCTCATGTTCCTGAAGGAAGACATATATTTTCTGAAATGACTGTTGAGGAAAACCTTAAAATGGGAGCATTCACACGTAAGGATAAAGGAAAAGCTGAATTAGATATTTATGATGTCTATAAACGCTTTCCAAGACTTAAAGAACGTTCAAAGCAGACTGCTGGTACTTTAAGCGGAGGTGAACAGCAGATGCTTGCTATGGGAAGAGCATTGATGTCTGCTCCTAAAATAATGCTTATGGATGAGCCTTCAATGGGGTTATCGCCTCTGCTTGTAAAGGAGATATTCAATATAATAAGAGAACTTCACAATGCAGGCATAACAATACTTCTTGTTGAACAAAATGCAAAGATGGCTCTTTCAATAGCTGATAGGGCTTATGTTCTTGAAACCGGCCATATTTCAATGAAAGGTCCTGCAAAAGATCTTCTGGAAGATGATAGAGTCAGAAAAGCATATCTAGGAGCATAATTTAATACCTATCTTTAACAAATCTCAAAATTATATTCTGAATCATGGTTTTCATATTATTATGATTTATCCTTAAAAGATATATTGAATTGAAACTAAATTAAAATGCTGTATTAAAAGAACTTTCAATACTTTAGGATAATTATAATGAAAAATGCACTGCTATTCTTTATGAATACTTCAGTGCATTTTTATTATTATGTAGAAATCTTTATATTGTAAATCTTTCTACTTTTTATATTTTACATCTTAGCTTTACTCATTATCTCCTTAAGCTTCCACCGTTTGTAGCAATTACTTACTTATATCAGTTAAAGCTCTTTTTCTTGTATCTCATTAATTTATTACAAAATTTCTTCTAATGTCTTTCTTATTGCTTTTATAAATTCAAATGTATCTGCTTTTTGAATGTTATCATGGACAGCAAGTGCAGCTAAATCACCTGTCATTATTCCTTTTTCTATTGTCTTTAATGAAGCTTCTTCTAACTTATCAGCAAAGTTAACCAACTCATTATTTCCATCCATTTCGCCTCTTTTTCTTAAGGCACCAGACCATGCAAATATAGTTGCAACTGAATTTGTAGATGTTTTTTCACCCTTTAAGTGGCAGTAATACTGGTCTTGAACTGTTCCATGTGCAGCTTCAAATTCGTATTTTCCATCTGGAGATACAAGTACTGATGTCATCATGGCAATTGAACCAAAGGCTGCTGCTATCATGTCACTCATAACATCACCATCATAATTCTTACATGCCCAAAGCATTCCACCTTCTGACTTAATAATATTGGCTACTGCAGCATCTATAAGCGTATATCTATATGCTATATTGCACTTTTCAAACTTTTCTTTATATTCATTTTCATATATTTCCTGGAAAATATCCTTAAATGTATGATCATATTTCTTTGAAATAGTATCCTTTGCACCAAACCATAAGTCCTGCTTTAAATCTAATGCATAATTGAAACAGCTTCTTGCAAAACTTTCAATTGACTTGTTAAGGTTGTGCATTCCCATAACTACTCCATCCTGATTAAAGTTATGTATAAGTTCTCTTTGTACTTCCCCGTTTTCAGGAGTGAATACGAGCTCACATTTACCTTTTCCTTGAATCTTCATTTCTGAAGCTTTATATATATCACCATAAGCATGTCTAGCTATTGTTATTGGCTTCTTCCATGTTCTCACATAAGGCTTAACTGGCCCAACTATTATTGGTGCTCTAAATACAGTACCATCTAAAATAGCTCTTATTGTACCATTAGGGCTTTTCCACATTTCTTTTAAATTATATTCTTTAACCCTTGCAGCATTAGGAGTTATTGTAGCACACTTTACGCCTACTCCATATTTCTTTATTGCGTTAGCTGAATCTACAGTAACCTGATCATTAGTTTCATTTCTATGTTCCAAACCAAGATCATAATATTCTGTCTTTAAATCAATAAAAGGATTTAATAATTGTTCTTTAATATCAGCCCATACTATTCTAGTCATTTCATCTCCATCAAGTTCTACTATTGGAGTTGACATCTTTATTTTTTTCATCTTATAATTGCCCCCTTAATTGCTTATTTCACTGTTATTAACACCTTAATTATACATTACTACTAAGTTTTTATCAATTTTTATCACAATTTAGAAGTTAATTACTTTATTACTATATTGAAAAAAATAAGGTATATAATACTTTTACTCATTATATACCCATTATTATCTATAATAATATTTTTATCAAAGTTACTGCTAATATTATCTGACATGTTCCAACTAATAATCCATATGCCAGAGATTTAGGCCCCTCTTTAACTAAATCTGAGAATTTAACCTTTAATCCTATTGCTGCCAGTGCTATAATTTCAAAGTTACTGCTTATTAATTTAAAGCCATGCTGAATGCTTACAGGTATTAATCCAAAGCTGTTAATAACACATAGTATGAAAAATCCTGTTATGTACCATGGAATATTTACATGAGATTTTTTCTCTCTTTCCACTATTTCTTCTTTAGCTACATGATCTTCATGCTTTATATTTATTCTTGAGAATCCCATTACAACAAACACAAGAAATATTATTCTTATTATCTTGAATATTGTAGCCATTGTAACAACATCTTCATTAACAAACTTTGCTGATGCAATTACTTGACCTACTGATTGAAGAACCCCTCCAATCATAGCTGAAGTTTCAGTTAATGAATTCTTATATAAAAATGCTGTGATCATAGGAAGTACAAACATTAATATTGTTCCTGTTACATTAACAATAGTAACTGAAATTGCTTTATCCTTATCACTTGCATATATACATGGTGCTGTTGCTGCAATTGCTGAAGAACCACATACAGCATTTCCTGAACACATCAGTAAAGAATACTTCTGAGAAAACCCCATCTTATTTCCTATAAAATATGTAACCAATATTGTTAGTGTCATCTGAATTGCAATAAATAAAACTCCACTAAATCCTAAATCAGCAATCTGCATAAAGTTAATCGTTGCTCCCATAAGTACTATAGAATATGAAAGCAGATCTTTTTCTGAAAAGTTAAACCCTTTATTGTATTTAGGTTTATTAAAAATAGTATTACCTAGTATGATACCTGCGATGATTGCAAAACTTGATGCACCAAGACTTGGTACAAAAGCACCTAAAAATTTTCCTATCAGGGCTACAAATACTGCAATAATAAATCCAGGGATTATATCTTTTATCTTATTCATAATAATATATCACCTCATAAGTATTTTGTGTTTTAGCAGACTTTTTTATCTACTTTAATATTCTTTTTTTGCAACTTTCTAATCACAACACAAAACTATTATAAGATGAAACTATTAATAAGTTAAATATGAAGTTTTTATATTATTAATAAGTAAGTACTTATACACCTTATTTTATTTCTCAAAGTTTCTTGCATAGTCTATAAACATATTTATATTATTTCCTAAAAATTTATCTTTATGATAGATAAGGCTGAGAACCCTTTTTATCTTTTTATCTTTTATTCTTAATCCGCTTATGCTTCCATTTTCAATCTTTTCTACAACACTTCTTTTCGATAAACAGCTTACTCCAAGATTAGCTTCAACACTTTTCTTTATAGCTTCCGTATTGCCTAACTCCATAAATATATTGTATTCTATATTATTATTTTCAAAGAAACTTTCAACTACTTCTCTAGTACCACTTCCACGCTCTCTCATTATAAGCTTTTCACTTGCTATATCTTCGTCCTGAAGACATTCTTTTTTATTCCACTTATGTGACAGGCTGCATATAAAAATAAGTTCATCTTCCCACATTTCTTCTTTAACAATTTCCTCATACGAAGAACGGCCTTCTATGTATGCAAAATCAATTTCATTTTCAAGTATCATCTTTTCAATCTTTTTTGTATTGGCAACACTTAAAGAAACTTCTATACCTTTATGCTCCTGCAGAAAGCCTTTAATTATGTCTGGAAGAATATAAATGCCAATAGTTGTACTTGCACCTATCTTTATCTTTCCTCTTTCATTTTTACTCATATCACTTACGGTCTTAAGACCTTCTTCATATAAATTTAGAATTCTCCTTACATAGCTTAAATATACTTCTCCTTCTTGAGTAAGAAATAATTTTTTGCCTATTCTGTCAAATAACTTAACATCAAGTTCCTCTTCTATTTCATGAATAGCCTGACTAATAGATGGCTGGCTTATATACAATCTTTTTGCAACCTTTGTCATATTAAGTTCTGTTGCTGTTTCGTAAAATATCTTTAATTTTCTAAAATTCATATAACATTTCTCCCTATATATCAATTACAATACGTATTATAATAATAAAATTTAACATACCTTTATAAGTTCCCCATAAACTTCTATATAAACTGCATATCCCTATATGTACGACCATGCAATTTAATCATTATATTATCCTCATATTATTTTAGCATTAATAGCAATAAATATATAATAAAAATAACAGAACCAGTATTAACTAATTCTGTTACCAATAATTTTTATTCACTTTATTAACAAATATTATCAATTGATTCAATTTAATTCTTAAATTCATATCTACTTCTTGTCAACATCTTCATAGTCAACATCTATAATTTCCCCATTAGTATAATCATCTGCTGAATTATATAGATCTTCTACATTACTGTTTGTACTGCTATCATAAAAATTACTCTTTATATTTTCTTCCTTTTTACTTACAACAATCTTACCCTTAAGCTTTGTTACTGCATATATTATAATACCTGCAATAATTAAAAATGGAAGAAGTTTAATAAATAAAGTTGCTACTACAAATAAAACACAAATTGTTCCTATTATATATATATATTTATTCATACAATCATCCTCAACGTCCACTATTTTTCTTTTATTATACATTAACACATATCAATTTACAATCCGCAAAATATGTTTCAGATTCTCACATATTTATATATTGGTTTTTATTTTAAATTAATTATATAATTTATATATATTACCAGTTGATTGGGGCGATAAACATGTTCATTCAAAATCTAAAAGATAATAAAAAGCAGCAGATAATAAAAGTAAGTCGTGAAATATTAACTACCTCACGACTTATTTTCATTATCTTATTGCGTAATCTATGTTCAAATAATATGAACTTCATCATTAATAAATATATACTTATAGAATCTACTGCTTTTATCCATATATAAATATTTTAATATATCATTTCTTATGCTCTTAAGAATTTATCTATAGATTCTGCTGCTGCAATTCCATCTGCTATTGCTCTTACAACCAAACTTTGACCTGTTCTTGCATCTCCTGTAGTGAATATCTTTGGAACATTTGTCTTAAATGATCCGTACTCAGATTTAATGTTGCTTCTTGCATCACTTTCAACATCAAATGCTTCCTTAAGGTAAGTTTCTGATCCAGTGAATCCCATAGCTATCAATATTAACTCTGCTTTATAATTCTTTTCTGATCCTTCTACTGGAACTGGGCTGAATCTTCCATTTTCGCCCTTCTTCCATTCAACTTTTACAGTATCAACACTTTCTACATTTCCATCTTTATCAGAATGTACTTTTGTAACTGTTGTTAAGTATTCTCTTGGGTCTTTTCCGAATAATTCGATAAATTCTTTTTGGCCATAATCCACCTTAAGAACTTTTGGCCATTCTGGCCATGGATTATTTGCAGTCCTATCATGAGATGGTTCACCCATTATTTCAAATTGAACTAATGACTTACATCCATGTCTTAATGATGTTGCAACACAGTCTGTACCTGTATCACCACCACCAATTACTATTACATTTTTGCCTTCAGCACTTATGTAATTTTTATCTTCATGATTAGAATCTAATAAACTCTTAGTATTAGCTTTTAAGAAATCTACTGCAAAATGGATTCCCTTAATTCCTTCTCTTCCTTCACATACAAGATCTCTAGGCTGAGATGCTCCTGTTGCTAGTACTACTGCATCAAACTCATCACATATCTTTTGAGCATCATAATTTTCTCCTACATTAGCATTGCATATAAATTTAACACCTTCTTCAGCCATAAGGTGGATTCTTCTTAAAACAACTTCCTTATCAAGCTTCATGTTTGGAATACCATACATTAATAATCCGCCTGGTCTGTCACTTCTTTCAAATACAGTAACCTTATGACCACATTTATTAAGCTTATCTGCAACTGCAAGACCCGCTGGACCTGAACCAATTACAGCTACAGTCTTTCCAGTTCTATTTGCAGGTGGATTAGCCACTACTTTTCCAGTTTCAAATGCAGTATCTATTATTGCTCTTTCATTTTCCTTTATGCTTACAGAAGGACCATTTATTCCACATGTACACGCTGACTGGCATAGTGCTGGACACACTCTGCTTGTAAATTCAGGGAAAGGACTTGTTTTATGAAGCCTTTCATAAGCTAAATCCCATTTTCCTCTATAAGCAAGGTCATTCCATTCAGGAATAAGGTTGTGCAACGGACAACCTGTTACCATTCCTGAAATTACAACTCCTGACTGACAGAACGGAACTCCACAATCCATACATCTTGCTGCCTGGATCTGCTGCTCTTCTAAAGTAAGTCTTGTATGGAATTCCTTGTAGTCTTTTAGTCTTTCTTTAATATCTCTATCTTTTCCTACTTTTCTTTCATATTCTAAAAATCCTGTTGGTTTACCCATATCTAACAAGCCTCCCTATTTACCTTTAACTTCATAAAATGCTTTAATTAATGCTTCATCATTATCGCATCCAAGGTTTTTATATTTTTCAACTGTTTCAATTACTTTCTTGTAATCCCTTGGTATTATCTTAATGAAGTTTGATTTTTCACTTTCAAAGTTAAATAGTATCTTGTTTCCTTTTGGCGAACCTGTAGCATTTACATGCTCTTCGATTAAGTCTTTGACAATCTTTTCATCATCTAAGCTTAATTCTTCTAAAAGAACCATATCTTCATTTATATTTATTCTGTAGTTTTCATCTTCTCTATAAAGATAAGCAACTCCTCCACTCATACCAGCTGCAAAGTTAATACCAGTCTTACCTAATACAACAACCTTACCACCAGTCATATATTCACATCCATGTGCTCCAACACCTTCAACAACAGCAGTTGCACCAGAATTTCTTACACAGAATCTTTCTCCTGCAATACCATTTATGAATACCTTACCTGAAGTAGCACCATATAATGCAACATTACCAATTAATATATTTTCATCTGCAACAAATGAAGATTTCTTTGGTGGATAGACTATAAGCTTACCACCTGATAATCCCTTACCAAAGTAGTCATTAGCATCTCCTTCAACTTCAAATGTTACACCATTTGGAATGAATGAAGCAAAACTTTGACCTGCTGATCCATTACATTTAACAGAGATAGTGTCTTCAGGTAGTCCCTCATGACCATTTACCCTTGTTACTTCAGAACCAAGTATAGTACCAAGTGTTCTATCTGTATTGGTTATATCTATCTCTACACTTGTCTTTTCGCCATTTTCAATAGCATTTTTAAATTTATTTAAGAATAGTTTTTCATCAATTACTTGTTCTAACTTGAAGTCATACTTCTTGTCAGGATTGAATCTAACTACTTTTCCTCTATATTTATCAGGAGTATAAAGTACTGCACTTAAATCAACATTCTTAGCCTTCCAGCCATGAACATTCTTTTTCTGCTTAAGTCTGTCTACTCTACCAATCATGTCATCCACTTTTCTAAATCCAAGCTTAGCCATAATTTCTCTTAATTCCTGTGCTATGAAATACATAAAGTTAACTACATATTCAGGTTTTCCTTTAAATCTCTTTCTTAATTCCTCATTTTGAGTAGCTACACCAACTGGACATGTATCTAAGTTACATACTCTCATCATTACACATCCTAGAGTTACTAATGGTGCTGTTGCGAATCCGAATTCTTCTGCTCCAAGAAGTGCAGCAATAGCAACGTCTCTACCACTCATAAGCTTACCATCAACTTCAACTCTTACTCTTTCTCTTAATTCATTAAGAAGCAATGTCTGATGTGCTTCTGCAAGGCCTAATTCCCAAGGAAGACCAGCATTTTTGATAGAGTTTCTAGGTGATGCACCAGTTCCTCCATCATATCCTGAAATTAATATTACTTCAGCTCCACCTTTTGCAACACCAGCTGCAACAGTACCTACTCCACATTCAGAAACTAATTTAACAGAAACCCTTGCTCCTGTATTAGCATTCTTTAAGTCGTAAATTAACTGAGCTAAATCTTCTATAGAGTAAATATCATGATGTGGTGGTGGTGATATAAGTCCTACACCAGTAGTTGAATGTCTTGTCTTAGCGATCCAAGGATAAACTTTACCACCTGGAAGCTGACCACCTTCACCTGGTTTTGCACCTTGTGCTAACTTAATTTGAAGTTCATCAGCATTTACTAAGTATTCTGATGTAACACCAAATCTACCTGATGCAACCTGCTTGATTGAAGATCTTCTTGAATCTCCATTTTCATCAACGATCCATCTTTCTCTATCTTCTCCACCTTCACCAGTGTTAGATTTACCACCAATTCTGTTCATGGCAATTGCTAAAGCTTCATGCGCTTCTTTTGAAATTGATCCATAAGACATAGCTCCTGTCTTAAATCTCTTAACAATTTCTTCAACTGGTTCAACTTCTTCTAATGGAATTGAATTTGAACTATAATCAAATTCTAATAATCCTCTTAATGTAATTTCAGCTTCTTCATCATCTATTAAAGCTGTATATTCCTTAAATAATTCATAGTTATTAGTCCATGTAGACTGTTGTAATTTATGAATAGTTAATGGATTGTATAAATGTTCTTCCTGACCATTATTACCACTTCTTAATTTTTCATATCCTGGAGTATCTAATGCAAAATCAGCTGCATAAGTCTTAGGTTTAAATGCATTATTATGTCTTATTTCAGCTTCTTCCTGGATTTCCTTAAGCCCAATACCTTCTATTCTGCTTGTAGTATTTGTAAAGTATCTATCTATAACTTCCTTACTTATACCTATAGCTTCAAATATCTGCGCACCTTGATATGACTGTATAGTAGAAATACCCATCTTAGAAAGAATCTTAGTTATTCCCTTAAGAACTGCCTTATTATAGTTGTAAACAGCCTTATCGTAGTCAATACCTTCTAATAATTCATCTTCAATTAATCCTCTTATTGTTTCATAAGCCATATATGGATTAATTGCTGATGCACCAAATCCAAGTAAAGTTGCAAAATGATGTACCTCTCTTGGTTCTCCACTTTCAAGAACTAATCCTACTGAAGTTCTTGTTCCTTTTTGAACCATAAATTGATGAAGTGCTGAAACTGCAAGTAATGAAGGTATTGGAACTTTATTAGCAGATACATTTCTATCTGATAATATTAAGATAGTATATCCCTTAACATACGCATCCTGTGCCTTTTCAAATAACTCATCAAGAGCATCTTCTAATGATGTTCCTTTATCATAAACTATATCTATAACTTTTGATTTTAAGTTTCCTTTATTATATGACTTTATTTTTGCTAATTCAGAATCATTTATGATTGGTGAATCAAGCTTAATAAGTTCACAGTTTGAAGGTCTATCCTCTAAGATATTTCCTTCTGGTCCAATATAAACATTTGAAGCAGTAACTATTTCTTCTCTTATAGCATCTATTGGTGGATTTGTTACCTGTGCAAATAACTGCTTAAAGTAGTTGAATAAAGGCTGAGCCTGTTTTGATAATACTGCAAGCGGAGTATCAACACCCATTGCAGCTAGTGGTTCTGCTCCGTTTTCTGCCATTGGAAGCATAGTAGACTTAACTTCTTCATAAGTGTATCCGAAAGTCTTTTCAAGTCTTCTTCTTGTTTCCTTATCATATTCAATCTTAAGCTTTTTGCTTTCTTCCATTTTGTCTAATGTTACAAGGTTTTCCTGTAACCATTCACCATAAGGATGTTCATTAGCATAAGTGTTCTTCAATTCTTCATCACTGATAACTTCCTTTTTAACTGTATCAACAAGAAGCATTCTTCCTGGCATTAATCTATCTTTCTTTTCAACTATTTCAGCTGGTATTTCTAATGCACCAACTTCTGATGAAAGAATAAGCCTTCTATCCTTAGTTATGTAATATCTTGAAGGCCTTAATCCATTTCTATCTAAAACTGCACCAACTTTTTCACCATCTGTAAATACAATAGACGCTGGTCCATCCCATGGTTCCATCAATGTAGCATTATATTCATAGAAATCTTTCTTTTCCTTGCTCATAGTCTTGCTCTTATACCATGGTTCTGGAATTGCCATCATAACTGCTCTAGTTAAATCCATACCATTCATATATAAGAATTCAAGATTATTATCAAAGATTGCTGAATCTGAACCTTCCTTGTTGATTATAGGAAGAACTCTGTTTAAGTCTTTACCAAGCACTCTTGATTTAACGTTTGTTTCTCTAGAATATATCTTGTTTACATTTCCTCTTAAAGTATTTATTTCACCATTGTGAATCATAAATCTATTTGGATGAGCTCTTTCCCAGCTTGGGAATGTATTAGTACTATATCTTGAGTGAACTAACGCAAGTGAAGTTTCTAGCCTTTCATCATCAAGATCCTTATAGAATTCTCGAAGTTGTGTTGATAAAAGCATACCCTTGTATACAATTGTCTTTGCTGAAAAAGATGCTATGTAGAAAGTTTCATTTAAAAATTTGCTTATCCATCCAGCTCTCTTTTCAATATTTCTTCTTACTATATATAATTTTCTTTCAAAATCTCTTCCTCTTTTTGTACCATTAGGTCTCTTTACAAAAGCCTGCATGATATAAGGCATAGCTTCTAAAGATGCTTTTCCTAGTATAGATGGATTCGTTGGTACTTCCCTCCATCCTATAAGTTCAAGACTTTCTTCCTTACAGATATCTTCAAAAAGGCTTACAGCTTCTTTTCTAGCCTTTTCCTCTTGAGGTAGGAATAGCATTGCCACTGCGTAATCTCCCTCTTCACCTAGGACTTTTCCTTTAGAGCCTAATTCTTCCTTGAAGAATTCATGAGGTATATTAAATAATATTCCTGCTCCATCTCCTGTATTTTCATCAGCACCAGTTCCACCTCTGTGCTTTAATTTTTCTAATATTGTTAAACAATCTGACAGAATTTCATGAGACTTTTCACCGTCAATATTAACGATAGTCCCAATTCCACATGCATCATGTTCAAAACATGGATCATATAAACCTTGTGCATTTGGATAATTATTTTCCATCGAATTTCCCCCCTGAATTTATAATATGTATATATAAATTAATAATCTATATATTATTAGTCATAAATCAAATAATATATATTTATTTTTATATCTTATATAATTTGTGTTCATCTCTAGTATTGTTATCATTATCCTAAAATTATAGTAACAAAATGATAATTTTAAAACTTATACTCAATTCCCCGCCTCTAATATCAAATTAATATATAGGAAAATAACGAACAGTAATATTTCTCCGAAATAATTTTACTCGTATTTTTATAGATAAACTTATAGTATTTATTTGAGAAATATGTCAGATAATATATCTGACATATTTCTCAAATTCTATTCAAGTTCCTGTAATATTAAACCAGCAATATCCTTCATCCTTCTTCCTGAATCCATGCTTATTTTCTGCATATATCTAAATGCTTCATTTTCCGTAAGTCCAGATGTAGCCATCAACTGTCCCTTCGCCTTTTCAATAAGCTTTCTGTCTTCAAGTGTATGTTCCAGCTTTTCTACTTTCTGCTTCAACTTTTGGATTCTTCTCTTGCTTTGGAAAATCAAATCTATTGCATTTGTTAAAAGAACGCTGGAAATCTTAGTTCCCATACAGTATATATCCGTATCTTCTTCTATATATGATCTATAAGGTTCATTTACAAGAGCTAAAAAGCTTGTGTAATCCACTAAATTTTCATAGGCATCCAGTAAACTCATATCTTTAAATTTATATCCTACTAAGACAAGGTCCGGGGAATACTGCATAACTAATCTAATCAATTCATTACCTGATGTGCAAAGAGCTATAATTTCATATCCCTCCTGGCAGAGCAGTGTCTTTAACTTTGCTGCCGTATCAATATTGCCTAACGCTATAATAATTTTTCCTTTTTGCATCATTGCAATCCCCACCTTATATGATAATTAGCTTCACTAGATTAATATCTATCCAAGTAATTTTCTATTTCCCAGTCATGTACCTTTGTTCTATAGTCATCCCATTCAGCTTCTTTAGCTTCTACATAATTTTCATAGATGTGTTCACCTAAAGCCTTCTTAGCTAATTCGCTTTCTTTCATAAAATTAACTGCTTCATATAAGTTGTTTGGTAAGTTATCAATTCCTGCTTCTTTTCTTTCTCTATCACTCATAGCAAAGATATTTGCAACTGTTTCTTCTTCAACTTCTAAATTATTCTTGATTCCTTCTAAACCAGCCTGTAATAATACTGCTAAAACTAAATATGGGTTAGCACTTGGATCTGGACATCTAAGTTCTATTCTAGTTCCTGCCCCTCTTGAAGCTGGTACTCTGATTAATGCTGTTCTATTGCTGCAAGACCAAGCTAAATAAACTGGTGCTTCATATCCTGGAACTAATCTCTTATAAGAGTTAACTAATGGATTTGTAACAGCTGATAAACCTTTGATGTTCTTTAATATACCAGCAATAAATTGGTACGCAACTTTGCTTAATCCGTTCTTATCGCTTGGATCAGCAAATACATTTTCACCATCTTTAAATAATGACATATTCACATGCATTCCAGAACCATTGATTCCAAAGATTGGTTTTGGCATGAAAGATGCATGTAATCCATGTCTTTGAGCTATTGATTTAACAACTAATTTGAATGTCATAATCTTGTCTGCTGTTTCTAACGCTGGTCCATATTTGAAGTCTATTTCATTTTGTCCTTCAGCAACTTCATGATGAGATGCTTCTATTTCAAATCCCATTTCTTCTAAAGCTAAAGTCATATCTCTTCTTGCATTTTCTCCTCTGTCTGTTGGAGCTAAATCGAAATATCCAGCCTTATCCTGAGTAATAGTTGTTGCATGTCCGTTTTCATCAGTTTCAAATAAGAAAAATTCACACTCTGGTCCAACATTCATTTCATATCCTAGTTCTTTAGCATCAGCAATTGCTCTTCTTAATGCATATCTAGGATCTCCATCAAATGGTGTTCCATCTGGTCTGTAAATATCACAAATCAATCTTGCAACTTTACCTTGTTGCGGTCTCCATGGGAATATTACAAAGCTGTCTAAATTTGGTCTTAAATACATATCTGATTCTTCAATTCTAACGAATCCATCGATAGAAGAACCATCAAACATTATTTCATTATCTAATGCCTTTTTTAATTGTTTTTCAGTTATTGCCACATTTTTCAATGATCCAAAGATATCAGTAAATTGAAGTCTTATGAATCTAACTCCATTTTCTTCCACTAATTTAATAATATCTTCCTTTGTGTATTTTGCCATTTGAAATTCCCCCTTTTTATTAAAAAAGGCGTACAACAGATAGGTTTAACCATCTATTGAACGCCTTTGCTCAATTCATATCTTATACTGATATTATACAGCATCTTTTATCACTAATCAATACTATATTTTAAAAAAATAAATATTTTATTAAATTTACTTAATTAATATAAGTAAAAATCAAAAATACTTAAATAATTAAAGTTAATTTATATAAATAAATTCTTATAAACATTATATTATAGGACTATAAATTTGTCACCTTATTTTTTACTTTTCTTATAATACTTACAATACTTATTTTAATATTAATATATTAATTATATTACAAAGCAAATCGAAATAATACCTGTTAAAGATCTATATATGAGAATAAATAATCCTCATATAAAACTCTATAAAAAATTCTTTAATACAATAATTTATATATATAAATTATTCTTAAAATCACTTCAATATATACACAAAATAGATAAAATAAATGAATATATGAAAATAGATATTCGGTCAGAATATTAAAATCCCGATCAAATATCTACTATTAATAAAAGCATTATTACCTTTTATTCATTAGTCAAAGCTTCTTTTCCAGTAGCTCCTGTTCTAATCTTTACTACATCTTTAACATCATATACAAAAATCTTACCGTCTCCGATTTCTCCAGTTCTCAATATCTTTGTAGCTACATCAATAACCTTTTGAACTGGAACTTCGCATACTATTATTTCTATTTTAATTTTTGGTAGCAGCTTTAACTCCATTGGAACTCCTCTGTAATATTGTATATCACCTTTCTGAGTACCACATCCTAAGACTTGAGTTACAGTCATACCCATAACTCCTATTTCATTTAGTGCTGTCTTAAGTTCATCAAAATTGCTTTTTCTTGTAATAATCTCTATTTTACTAATGCTATCTGCCATATTAAAATCCTCCCTATATTTAGTTAAGAGTTAACAATTGTTAGTTAACAGTTTTGTATGGTATTCCACAGGAATATCTAATAAAAATATATTTCAAGAAATCTCGTTAAGAGATTTCATCCTTAACTGTTACTTGTTACCTCTTAACTCTTAACTGACTACATATTAATATCTACACTCTGGAAATCTGCATAACTGCTTTCAAGACCATGTTCTTCTATATCAAGACCTCTGATTTCTTCTTCTCTTGATACTCTTAAACCAATAGTTGCCTTAATTGCTTTGAATAATATTGTTGCTGTTGCTATTGACCATATAGCTACTGCTGCAACACCTAAACATTGAACACCGAAGAATTTAAATCCTCCACCATAGAATAATCCACCTTCAACTGCAAATGCTCCTGTTAAAATTGTTCCAACAACACCATTTATACAGTGAACTCCAATTGCACCAACTGGATCATCAACCTTTAATACTTTATCAACAAATTCGATTCCATATACCATTGCAAATGCTGAAGCAATACCTATGATTGCTGCACCTGCTGGTGAAACAACATCACATCCTGCTGTAATAGCAACTAATCCTGCAAGAACACCATTTAAAGTCATACTTACATCTGGTTTTCCATATTTCAACCAAGTAACAATCATTGTTACAGCTGCTGCAGCTGCTGCAGCTAAATTTGTTGTTATAAATACTCTTGAACTTAACTCTAATGCTCCATCTCCTGTAATACCTAAGCTTGATGCTGGGTTAAATCCAAACCATCCCATCCATAAAATAAATACTCCAAGTGCACCAAGTGTTAAACTATGTCCTGGGATAGCATTTGATTTACCTTCCTTAGTGTACTTACCAATTCTAGGCCCAAGTATTGTTGCACCTACTAATGCACACCATCCTCCAATTGAGTGAACAGCTGTTGACCCTGCAAAATCATGGAATCCTAATTGAGCTAACCAGCCGCCGCCCCAAATCCAGTGACCTGCTATTGGGTAAATAACTGCACTTATTACTGCACTATATACACAATAAGAAATAAATTTTGTTCTTTCTGCCATAGCACCAGAAACTATTGTTGCTGCTGTTGCACAGAATACTGTCTGGAAAAATAAAAATGCGTAATTATTAATTGAGTCAGCAGCATTTTCTGCTGTTCCATCTGCAAAGAATCCTGGTATACCGATAATACCTAATGCATCTTTTCCAAACATTATTCCAAAACCTACAATCCAATATATAAGTGAACCTAAAGCAAAGTCCATTAAATTTTTCATTATGATGTTACCTGCATTCTTTGAACGAGTAAAACCTGTCTCAACCATTGCGAAACCTGCCTGCATCCAGAATACTAAAATTCCTCCAAGTAGTACCCAAAGGGTATCTATAGCCATATTTGTATCCATATTAAATTCCTCCTTTATTAGGTATAGCGTCTCCGTTCCCTAACTTAAACATTTAAAATTTAAACATTATTACACTTAAAGATTAAAGACAGCCATTGTCCATAATTTATTAATAATAATTGCAAATAAATTATTATCGTCTATAAATTCTGCAGAAAATTATTTTAGATAATAAAAAAACGAAGTCATAGGAAGTAAACACTTCTATGACTTCGTCGTCAAATATATTTAATTTATGATTTAATTATATCTTCCACATTTTGGCTTGTCAATAGATTTTGAAATCTTTTTTTCATGAAAATGTTAACACTTAAAAATTTTTCCACATAAACTTTCAACTATTTTTTATTCGCAATTACTTTTTAGAAGGAATTTAAATATTAACACCTGTTCTCTGTCTATATATAAATTATATTTAATTCTTTGTATTTATATATCTATATCTATTCTCTGGAAATCTGCATAACTGCTTTCTAATCCGTGTTCCTCTATATCAAGTCCTCTTATTTCTTCATCCCTTGTTACTCTTAACCCTACAGTTGCTTTAATTATTTTAAATAAAATAGTTGCTGTTGAAATTGTCCAAATTGCTACTGCTGCAACACCCAAACATTGGACTGCTAAGAATTGGAATCCTCCACCATAAAATAATCCTCCCTCTACAGCTAAAGCTCCAGTTAAAATTGTCCCTGTAACTCCACATACACAGTGAACTCCAATGGCACCAACAGGATCATCAACTTTTAATTTTTCATCAATAAATCTTATTCCAAATATCATTACAAAAGCTGCTATAACACCTATTATTACTGCTCCTATTGGCGAAACCACATCACATCCTGCTGTTATTGCTACCAGACCGCCTAATACACCATTCAAAGTCATACTTACATCAGGCTTTCCATATTTAATCCATGTTATTGTCATTGTTGTTGTAGCTGCTGCAGCAGCAGCAAGATTAGTAGTTATAAATACTCTTGAACTTAATTCCAATGCGCCCTCACCAGTGATTCCAAGGCTTGATGCTGGATTAAATCCAAACCAGCCCATCCAGAGAATAAATACTCCCAGTGCTCCAAGTGTCAAACTGTGTCCTAAGATTGCATTAGGCTTTCCATCCTTGTCATACTTACCTATTCTTGGTCCAAGTATTGCAGCTCCAATTAAAGCACACCATCCACCTATTGAGTGTACTGCAGTAGAACCAGCAAAATCATGAAATCCTAATTGAGCAAGCCAGCCTCCGCCCCAGATCCAGTGCCCTGCAATAGGATATATAACTGCACTTATTACAATACTATAAATACAATATGATAAAAACTTAGTTCTTTCTGCCATTGCACCAGATACTATTGTTGCTGATGTAGCACAAAATACTGTCTGGAAAAATAGAAATGCATAACCATTTATACTTGTTGTTGCATTTTCTGCAGTTCCATCTGCAAAAAATCCATGTATACCAATAACTCCTGCTGCATCGCTGCCAAACATTATTCCAAATCCTACAACCCAGTAAATAAGTGATCCTAACGCAAAATCCATTAAATTCTTCATTACTATATTACCTGCATTCTTAGCTCTTGTAAAACCTGTCTCTACCATTGCAAAGCCTGCTTGCATCCAAAATACTAAAATTCCACCAAGCAATACCCAAAGGGTATCAATCTGCATATTTAATTCCATATATAAGCCTCCTTATTTATAAAATAACTATTATAAATACGTGTTTTAATATATAACCTCTGCAGAAGATTAAAATATATTAAAGTTAATTACTTACTTCATCAAAATAAAATATAATTTTATTTTGATGAATAAATGTAACTTTAAACAAAAATAAAGAGGTCATAAGAATTTTTTCCTATGGCCTCTTTGTCATAAATATATCTATACTTGTATTATATATCCATTTTTTACCTTTGTTAAATTTCCACATAAATTTTTTAAAAATTTTTATTATTTATAATATAATTAAAATTAATTACTATTTAAGCTAATACTTCTTATCATAATATGTAGTTTTAATTATCATTTATAAATCTATTATTTTATCTATAGTCAAATTCCCATATGTTCTTCATTTTCAGTACAGCAAAATATTAGTTATTGTACTATATACGCTATATCCAAAAATTCATTCTGAAAATAAGTAAAATAACTCACTTTAAATAATTCTCTTGAACATTAATGTATTAATTGCTACAATTTATATGTAAAAATTATAAATACATATAAATATTGGGGGCTATAAATATGAAAACAATAGTAACAAAATTTGGTGGAAGCTCACTGGCGGACGCTAATCAGTTCAAAAAAGTAAAAGAAATAATAAGCTGTAATGATGCAAGAAAGTATGTAATACCTTCTGCACCAGGGAAAAGACATTCTAAGGATTCAAAAGTAACAGACCTTTTATATCTTTGCCACTCACACGTTTCTGTAGGAATATCTTTAGATGATGTTTTCAATCTAATAAAGGAAAGATATTTAGGAATAATCAATGATTTAGGTTTAGATTTTAATATCAATAGATATCTAGAAACAATCAAGAAAGATCTTGAAGATGGTGCTTCGAAAGATTATGCAGCAAGTCGTGGGGAATACTTAAATGGGTTAATTCTAGCTAATTATTTAGGTTTTGATTTTGTTGATGCAAAGGATGTTATCGTATTTAACACCGATGGATCACTAGATACAGAAGCAACAGATGAAGCATTAAGAGAAAAATTATCAAAGGTTTCTAAAGCTGTAATTCCTGGCTTCTATGGAGCTGATAAGGAAGGAAACATAGTTACATTTTCAAGAGGTGGTTCTGATGTAACTGGTGCCTTGGTTGCTGCAAGCATAGCAGCTGATCTTTATGAAAACTGGACAGACGTTTCAGGATTTTTAATGGCAGATCCAAGAATCGTAGAAAATCCAAAACCAATAAGCAAAATAACTTATTCAGAACTTAGAGAATTATCATATATGGGAGCTTCAGTTTTACATGAAGATGCGATCTTCCCTGTAAGAAAAACTGGTATTCCAATAAACATAAAAAATACAAATAAACCTGAGGATGAAGGAACATTTATAGTACAAAACTCTGACTGCTCTGATAATCCAAACATTGTAACTGGTATTGCCGGCAAGAAGGACTTCACTGTAATATCAATAACAAAAGCTTCAATGAACTCAGAACTAGGATTCTGCAGAAAGCTTTTATCTATCTTAGAACAAAATAATATTTCATTTGAAAATATGCCATCAGGTATAGATACAGTTTGTCTTGTAATTTCTGATTCTCAATTAAAGCATAAAACTCAGCATGTTGTTGAAGAAATAAAGAGAGCATGTAATCCAGATACAATTGAAGTTCATCCAGGAATGGCAATGATAGCAACAGTTGGACGTGGTATGGCAAAACAGAGAGGAACAGCAGCGAGAATATTCACCGCTCTTTCAAATGCAGAAGTAAACATCAGAATGATTGACCAGGGTTCAAGTGAAATGAATGTTTTAGTCGGTGTAGAAAATGATAACTTTGAAAAAGGTATAGCAGCTATTTATAACGCTTTTAACTAAATTTAATTATAAAAAAGATATACACTAGTATTTAATTACTAGTGCATATCTTTCTTTATATAACTTAAAATAAATCTGGAAGTTCTCCTCCTATATTTATTTCTGCATCCTTATAAGTGCCATTATAAGTTGTTACTCTATTAATAAGTTTACCAGAGGCATCATTATTTATTTTTACTGTATATAAAATAAATATATTTTTCTTATCTTCACTTGTAATATCCGTAATTGGTATACTATAACTTCTAGAATCAGAAGATGTATTAATGGTATTTATCAATTGTCCAGTTTCTGCATTATATATTCTTATTTTATCTTGAATTGTAGCATTATTTCCAATTGTTAAAGTTAATGGATTTATTCCATAAACTTCTGCTTTTATTCCCATTGTAGCCATACTTCCTCTGTAATATGTACGACTATTACTTTCATCTAAATTATAACTTCCACTATATTCTCTGCCTTGGTATATTCCATGCTGTATATTTTCTGACTCAATAATAAATTCTGGTGTTTTACCAATATTTCTTTCTATGAAATCTGTAATACCTTGATAAGATATTGTATTACCACTACCAAATTTACACTTTTGTCCAATTTTATCAGGTTTAACTTCAAATGTAATATCATTAATTGGTTCTGCCTCGTATTCTTTTGTTGTGCTATTATATTTATATATAACCTGAGCGTTAGTAGTATAGTAATTTCCATCACTTGATGCTAATCCACTTACAAGATTAATATCAGTTCCCAAGTTAAATTTTAATGATACATTAAATACATAATCTTGCTTTTGCCCATCATTCTTAATCTTTTGAGTAATTTCAGACATAATACTATTGTTAATATCATTATTGTTATCTTTTCCAGAGCTCACAAAATAATTTCCTTCATTGTTATCACTTGCTAATTGTGCACTCTTTTCCCCAGCTAAATCTTTATGTAAATTGTATAAAAAAGCCTCTGGGATATTATTATCATTATTACTTCCTACAGCAAGACTCAATACTTTAAAGTTGCCAACCTTTTTCTTGAAATCTTCTATATTCTGCTGAGTATACTCAACTTCCCCTGAAGATACTAATAAAAGATATCTATCACATTGACCTTTATCTTCATCAAAAACATCTGCTGCCTTTTCCAATGCTTCACCAATGTTTCTATTTGATGTTTCAGATGTATTTAAATTCTTAATAACTAAATCATTTATTCTATTTGGATTTTGCTTTAAATTAGTAGTATCTCCTTCAGCATCTTTGAAATTCTCATGATTCTGTTCATTATCAGGATTGGAGCTAGAATATAAATAGTACAAGTTAAAAG
>JAEWQX010000141.1 GCA_023399035.1 Bacillota bacterium
CATATTGGATATATATCTATTTAGAGCTTCTTTCCAAAAATTTAATTCTATAAAGCTTTCTTTTAATAAATTTCTTTTAGAAAATCTTGAATTTAAAGGTCTTACAGCCTTGCTTTTGTATTCATCACTTTTTATCTTATTGATTTTACAGTTCAAACCTGCCTGTTTCATTACTTCCTCAGCAAATTCAGCCCAAGAACAAAACCCTTCATTAGTTGCATGATATGTCCCATATTTCTCACTTAATGCCATATCACACAGCAATATTGCCAAATCACCAGTATATGTAGGACTTCCAATTTGATCACATACCACATCAATACTTTCCTTTTCTTTTCCTAATTTAAGCATTGTTTTCACAAAATTGCTTCCATGACTTCCAAAAACCCATGAAGTTCTTACTATAAAATACTTCTCTAGATTCTCTTTTACTTTTAATTCACCTTCATATTTGCTTTTCCCATAAACAGAAAGTGGATTAGGCGTATCATCAACTTCATATTGTCCATCTTTTGTTCCATCAAATACATAATCTGTTGATATGTAAATCATCTTAGCATTCAACTTTCTACATACTTTTGCTATATTTTCTGTGCCATCAACATTTACTTTATAGCATAGTTTCCTTTCATCTTCAGCTTTATTTACGTTTGTATATGCTGCACAATGTATGATACATTCAGGCTTGATCTTTAATATATAATTCTTTGTATCTTCATAATCTCTTAAATCAAAATCACTTCTTATAGATCCAATACAGTCTATTTTTCTATTTTTTAATTCTCTTATAACATCATAACCTAGTTGTCCATTACTTCCTGTTACAAGTATCATACATCTCACCTCTTTACTTTAGTTTCTTTAATAAGTATTTTACTACTAATTCAGGCATATACTTAATTAGCATTTCAAAATATGCCTCTTTTCTGCATAAATTTCTATATTTAAAAATTCCAATCAAATTTCTATTCATCCTTGCATTACAGAACTCTCTAATTTCATTCATTTTAAATTCATTAATAAAATTACTGTTATTTGATTTTCCTTGTTTATTCCTTACTAAAACTTCATTTAATTCATTTATTTTTTCTTTTAAAGTATCAACTCTTATACTATAATAGTCTTTCTTAGTAAAAACTCCTCTTAATGAGCCTGTCTGATTATTTCCATGTATTCTGTACCTAACCAATGGCTTGTCAATAAATGATATATTTCCATACAAACTTGCAATAAGGCATATCCATTGATCATGTATCATGTAATTTGAAAAAGGAACTGCAGATTTTGCAATATCTTTCTTTATAAGCATACAACACCCTGAAACACAATTTTTAAAAAAGAACTGTGTGGTCAGATATTGTCCATATATATATTTAAGCCTTGGTTTTGCTTGTATCAAACTATCATATCTATATACTCCATCTTTATCAATAACAGACATATCACTATATACAAGAACAGATTTATCTTTTTCTATTTTGTTAATTAAAAGCTCTATCTTATCAGCTTCCCATATATCATCCTGATCGCAGTAAGCAAAATAAATCCCTTCAGCTATTTTTGTCAATTCCTCAAATGCTTTGTTAGAACCTTTATTAATCTTTCCTCTTATTATTTTATAATTAAAGTTTGTAATATATTTACTGACAAACTCTTCACTAATAGGTTCATCAGGGCAATCATCATAAATTATTAATTCAATATTATCATAAGTCTGGTTATTTAATGAAATAAGCTGTTCCTTAAACCAATCATAGTTAGGTTTATAAGCTGCTAATAGTATTGATACTAACGGAGATACTTTATTATTCATTATACTTCCCCTTATACATATTTATAAAATATATTAATCTTTACCAACTCTATTTATTGGTATATAATTCTCAAAAATGCAGTATATCCTACCTATTGGAATACATCTCAGAATAGTAATTTCTATATTCACCACTAATAATGTTTTCCCACCATGACCTATTATCTAAATACCATTTTACAGTCTTTTTGATTCCTTCATCAAATGTAATTGTTGGAAGCCATCCCAATTCATTATGAATTTTAGTAGGATCAATTGCATACCTCATATCATGGCCTTTTCTATCTCCTACAAATTTTATTAAACTTTCTGGTTTTCCAAGCTCTTTAAGAACAGTCTTTACTACTTGGAGATTAGTTCTTTCATTGTGTCCGCCTATATTATAAACCTCTCCAACCTTTCCCTCATGTATTATTAAATCAATAGCTCGGCAGTGATCTTCAACGTAAAGCCAGTCTCTAACATTCTCTCCTGTTCCATAGACAGGCAGTTCTTTATCATTTAATGCATTTGCTATCATTAATGGTATAAGTTTTTCTGGAAAATGATATGGTCCATAATTATTCGAGCATCTTGAAATAGTCACTGGTAACCCATATGTTCTATGATATGCTCCCACCAATAAATCTGCTGATGCTTTACTTGAAGAGTATGGACTTGATGTATGTATCGGAGTTTCTTCTGTAAAGAATAAGTCAGGTCTATCAAGCGGTAAATCTCCATAAACTTCATCTGTCGATACTTGATGATATCTTTCAACTCCAAATTCTTTAGATGCATCAAGTAACAC